>DASUIO010000164.1:0-3272 GCA_036279755.1 Polaromonas sp.
CCCGAGTTCGTGGCGCGTCACATCATTCGTGAAGCCAAGAGCTACCTGGAGGGCGTGCAGCCGCCGTTTTTCAAGGCCTTGCTGGACTATGCTGAAGATGGCTCTTATTCATGGCACTGCCCGGGTCATTCAGGGGGCGTAGCCTTCCTGAAAAGCCCGGTCGGGCAGATGTTTCACCAGTTCTTTGGCGAGAACATGCTGCGTGCTGACGTATGCAACGCGGTGGAGGAGCTGGGTCAGCTGCTGGACCACACCGGCCCGGTGGCGGCGTCCGAGCGCAATGCTGCCCGCATTTTCAATGCTGATCACTGCTTCTTTGTGACCAACGGCACCAGCACCTCCAACAAGATCGTCTGGCATCACACGGTGGCGCCAGGCGACGTGGTGGTGGTGGACCGCAACTGCCACAAATCGATTCTGCACGCCATCATCATGACGGGCTCCATTCCGGTATTTTTGAAGCCGACGCGCAACCACTTCGGCATCATCGGCCCGATTCCGCAGAGCGAGTTCGAGCCCGAAGCGATCCGGGCCAAAATTGCTGCGAACCCGCTTTTGAAAGGCGTCGATGCGGCCAAGGTCAGGCCCCGGGTGTTGACGCTCACGCAGTCCACCTACGATGGCGTTTTGTACAACACCGAGACCATCAAGGGCATGCTGGACGGGTATATCGACAACCTGCATTTTGACGAAGCCTGGCTGCCTCACGCGGCGTTTCACCCGTTTTATGGTTGCTACCATTCCATGGGCAAAAAACGCATTCGTCCCAAAAATGCCGTGGTGTATGCCACGCAGTCGATTCACAAGCTGCTGGCCGGCATCAGCCAGGCCAGCCAGGTGCTGGTGCAGGACTCGCAAAACACCAAACTGGACCGGCCGCTGTTTAACGAGGCCTACCTGATGCACACCTCGACGTCGCCGCAGTACAGCATCATTGCCAGCTGCGACGTCGCCGCCGCGATGATGGAGCCGCCCGGCGGCACAGCGCTGGTCGAGGAGAGCATTGCCGAGGCGCTCGATTTCCGCCGGGCCATGCGCAAGATCGACGAGGAATATGGCACTGACTGGTGGTTCAAGGTCTGGGGACCGGACAAGCTCGTGGAAGAAGGTATTGGCCGCGCCGAAGACTGGATCATCAAGGGCGAGTCACGCAGCGCCAAGCGGGCGAAAAATGGCGCCAACAACTGGCATGGGTTTGGCCAGATGGCGACCGGCTTCAACATGCTGGATCCGATCAAGTCGACCATCGTCACGCCTGGCCTGGACCTCAATGGCAAGTTTGCCAAAACCGGTATCCCGGCCAGCATCGTGACCAAGTTTTTGGCCGAGCACGGCGTGATTGTGGAAAAAACCGGCCTTTACAGTTTCTTCATCCTGTTCACCATTGGCATCACCAAGGGCCGCTGGAACACCCTGCTGACGGCATTGCAACAGTTCAAGGACGACTACGACAAGAACCAGCCGATGTGGCGCATCCTGCCCGAGTTCTGCCAGAAGTATCCCAAGTACGAGCGCATGGGCCTGGCCGACCTGTGCCAGCATATCCATGCCATGTACGCCAAGTACGACATCGCGCGGTTGACGACAGAAGTGTATTTGAGCGACCTGGCACCGGCCATGAAGCCCAGTGACGCTTACGCCCACATTGCCCACCGCACGACCGAGCGGGTCGAGATTGACCATCTTGAAGGCCGCGTCACCGTGGGACTGGTCACGCCTTACCCACCCGGTATTCCGCTGCTGATTCCAGGGGAGGTGTTCAACAAGAAAATCGTTGATTACCTCAAGTTTGCCCGTGAATTCAACGCGCAATGCCCGGGCTTTGAGACCGACATTCACGGTTTGGTGGAGCAGGAAGACGCCAAGGGCAAGACGCGCTACTACGCCGACTGCGTGAGAAAATAGTCAGGCGTCTGTTGGACTTGGGGGAAAATGGCCAGCACACACGCCGGGCATTTTCAGAGTGAAGGGTCTTCGCGCACGCGCATGAAACTGGCAAAGCGCGGGATGCCGCTGTCGTTCAAACCCCTGAAACGGTAGGTGACGAGTGTTCCAACGGCCGGTGGGCGCTGGCGCTGTGTGTCGCTGAAACCGGTCCCGAGCTTGAAGCGTTCTCCCGGCTTGCCGTCCACACCCGGCATCTCCACCAACAGGGCACCCATGACGCCAGCATGTTTGCCTTTTCCCGGAATATGCGCGATCACACGCGCTTCCGTGTCCTCATGCGTTTTGACCTTGAGCAGGTCGTCCGTGCGCTGGCCTTTGTAGAGCGATGCGCCGCGGTGCAGCATCAGCCCTTCGCCGCCCTGTTTCACGGTTTTTGCCAGCAAGCTCTGCAAAGTCTGGTGGTTCGCCAGCTTGAACTGCGACACGGCCTGCACCCAGGGCTGGTCGATCCGGCTGACCAGTCCGTTCAATACCGGAATGCGTTCCGTGAACGGGCCCCCCTGCGCTGGCAGGTCGAATACCATGAAACGCATGGCACGCCACGCCGCATCGTCGGGGGTTTTCTGGCGCACCGTGGAAACTGCTTTGGGAAACTGTCCGCGGCCAGCCCACAGCTCGCCATCCATGGCCACCTTGGGCCAGCCCGCCGTGAACCAGTTCGGCGCGGCAATGCGCTCTCCGCCGCGGGTCAGCAGCTTCTCGCCATCCCAGTAGCCGCGTACGCCATCGAGCTTTTCACTGACCCAGTAGTCTGGCAGTGAAATACCCGCATGGTAAACCTTGGCAAGCATCAGTTGCGGACTGGCTTCGGTTGCCGACAAAGGCAGGGCGGGAGTGAGCAAACCCGCGAGGGCTAGCAGCAGGGTGAGCGTCCGGATGCGAAAGTTACCTGGGTATCTATCGGACTTGGCGGGAGCGGCTTGCAGGGGCATGTGTTATTCCGGATTTGCCAGGTTATTTGTGCCGTTTGCCAAGGACGGGCAGGCATGGATAGCTCTCAAAATAATAGTGCTGAAAATGCTTGGTCAAGGTCAACATTGGGGCTGGCTGCGGACATGTCAGCCGAGGGGATATAAAGCTGTACGCCTATACAGTTTACAGATCCAGATACAAAGGCGCAAGGCTAGCAGTGATAATCCCTGCATGTCTTCTTCCCCTAAAGTTCTTTTTGGCTTTCATGCCGTGGGTGTGCGCCTTAAGACCGCTCCCAAGTCGGTGCTGGAGGTTTTTTATGACGCATCGCGCCGCGATGCCCGCATGCGCCAGTTTACCGAACGTGCCCGCGAAGCCGGTGTGCGGCTGATCGAGTCCGATGGCCTGCGCCT
>DASUIO010000165.1:0-2632 GCA_036279755.1 Polaromonas sp.
AAACCGCCTTTGTCGAGCATCATGCCAATCAGCTGCGCGACATCCGGGTCGTCTTCACACACCAGAATGCGCGGCCGGGTGACGGCGTAAAGACCCATGGGCGCCGTCACGGGCGGCGCTTCCCGCCATTCAGGCAGTTCAAAAAAGAAAGTCGTTCCGACGCTGCTTTCTGTCGTAAAACCGATGCTTCCATCCATACATTCAAGAATGGCTTTGGAAATATTCAGACCGAGTCCGGTCCCACCCTTCTGCCGCGTGTCGGACGAGTCAGCCTGTGAAAATTTCTGAAAGATGCGATGGCGAAATTCTTCCGGAATACCCGGCCCCTTGTCACTGATTTCGACGCGTGCGCGCCCGGACTCACCAGCCACCACGATCTGCACCAGGCCTTGTGCCGGGGAAAATTTGATGGCGTTTGAAAGCAGGTTGGTCACCACCTGGATCAGGCGGTCGCTGTCAACATGGACCCAAATGGGAGCGCTCGTCGTATGCAGCTGAAGTTTCACGTTGTGCTGCGTTGCAAAGCCTTCATTCGCGGCCACGACTTGCGCCATCAAGGGCGCCAGCTCAAGCGCTTGCAGCTCAAGACGCAGTTGACTCGACTCGATTTTTTCGATGTCAAGAATATCGTTGATGAGTCGGATCAGCCGTTCACAGTTGTTTTTGGCAATGCCTATCAGGCCTTTGGCCTTTTCCGGTAACTCACCGGTAACGCCGCCCCACACCAGCCCAAGCGAGCCCCGTATCGACGTCAGGGGCGTGCGCAATTCGTGGCTGACCGTCGAGACAAACTCGCTCTTCACGCGATCCATGCGCTTGAGCTCGGTGATGTCATTGCCCATCGAGAAAAACCCGATGATCTCGTCCTGCTCGTCGTTCTCGCCGTGGCGGGGGGAATAGGTCATCGCGTAGTCGCGCCGCTCACCGTTGGCGCACACCTGCTCCCGCTCATAGCGTACCGGGTGCCCTGCAAGGACTTGCCGGACATGCGTTTCTACTTGGGCGTACAAGGCCTGGCCCATGACCTCCCGCATGGTTTTGTGATGGATTTGTTCCCACGCCAGACCAAACATTTCCTCATAGGCCTTGTTATGAAACTGGACGCGCTGCTGTTTGTCGACGTAAGAGATCAGCACCGGGACGGTATCGGTCAGCTGGCGCAGCTGGCGCAGTTGGCGCAACTGCGCCTTGCTGTTGCGCAAGGCTTCACTGATCCGGTTGCTCTCGGTCATGTCGCGAAGGGTGGCCGTAAAAAGCCGCCGTCCGCCCACGCTGACATCACCAAAAGACGCATTGACCGAAAATTCGGTGCCGTCGCGACGCAGCCCCAGAATCTTGGTGTCCGGCTCCCTGAAACCAGGAGGGCGGCTGGCCAGCGCGCCGAAAAATTCGGCAAAACCCATCTGGTAGCGCTTTGGCAGCAGCGTGGCGATGTTCCTGCCCACCAGACCTTCCACGCCGTAGCCAAAAAGGTGCGGTGCAACACTATTGGCGTTGGCGATGACGCCGTCCTGGCTCGCCGTCACTACGCCCTCGGCCATGCTTCCCGTGATGGCGTGGCACATGATTTCACTTTCGGAAAATTTTTTCGCCATTCGGCGGTATTGGGCTTGTGACCGGATGATCATCAGAATCGCCCATGCCAATACGCCAAGCGACAGCAAGCTGCCCAGCAGGATCAGCCGCTTGACGGTCTGGCCGGTCTGCCGGGTTTTTTCTTTAGAGCGTTCTGACGCCTGCGTTTCGCGAGTTTTGATTCGGCTGGCCAGTCCGTCAATTTCGTCGTGAAGCTGGCGGTTCAGCGCGCTGCCGACCACGGCCGTAGCGGCCTCCAGCCCGGCCTGCCGCCGGGCCATGACCGCCTGCTCCATCAACTCGATCCGTCGTGCAATGGCGTTTTCCAGCGCTCGCCAGTCCGGCCGTCCCTCGGCGACAACTTGCGCGGCGGGCACGCGCAGCATCGCCTGCTGCAGGGCGGCCCGCGCTTGCTGGTAGGCGGCCAGGTCCGCTACGGTATTGCCAAGCAGATAGCGCTGCTGCAAAAACTCTGTCGTTTTTAACTCAGAGATCACCTGCTCCAAAAGCATGGATTTTTGCTGCGCAGCGGTTTCCTGTTGTGCCTCGCTGATCAGCGAATCGATGGTGCTGTAGGACGTGACGACACTCAGGACGATCAGACTCAACCCCAGGCACAAAGCAAAGATAATGGATGCGCGAGAAGGTAGTTTCATAGGGGTTAAACTCGTCATCCAAGGGTGTGCGGCAAGTCAGGAAGTCAGCAAAGCACGCTTGAGGCGCTGATGCGGGGACTCCCAAAGGTATGGTCCATCGTGCAGGGCCTGTGAACTACTGCAAGCCCACAACGGTGCGCACCGCCTGGAGCAAGGACTCGGTCTCGACAGGCTTGGTGATATAGCCGTCAGCGCCTCCTGCCAACCCCTTGAGAACGGCTTCCCGGCTGGCCTTGGCAGTCAGCATGATGACGGGCACATCCTTGAGTGCCGGATGGGAACGGATTCTGAGCAGGATGTCAAATCCGTCGGCGTCCGGCATCATCACGTCGAGTAGCACCAGATCGGGAATCGGCGGTTTGCGAATTTCCGCGACGATTTCAGCGCGGCAACCGGCCACC
>DASUIO010000166.1:0-6695 GCA_036279755.1 Polaromonas sp.
TGGGTTTTCCGAGCACTGCGTCAATGACGCGCAGGGGGCGGCGCGGCCAGTCCACCACGATGGGCAGATCAATCAGCCCCCAGCCGTCCGCGTTTTCGGCAGGCAAAAGTCGGCCATCCACCATCGCCATGTAGCGCTTAGGGACTTCGCGGTGTTCAAATGATTTGCTTAGCGCGCGCTGCCGGGCGGTGCCACGCGCCATCAGCATCAGGCCCGACGTTGCCATGTCCAGCCGGTGCACGATCAAGGCGTCGGGAAAATGCTGCTGCACCCGGCGACTCAAGCAGTCTTGCTTGTCTTCGCCACGTCCCGGCACTGAAAGCAAACCGGCAGGCTTGTTCAGCACCAGCACGCTTTCGTCGGCGTAAACGAGATCAACGCCGGGCCGGGAGGGCTCAGGCACGTGGCGGCGGAAAATTGTGAATGCTTGGGCGGGTCCGCTTGACCTCGCGCAGCATGAAGAGGTACAGGCTCTCAACCTTCTCGCGCGCCCAAGGCGTTTTGCGCAAAAATTTCAGGCTGGATGCCACGCTGGGCTCGCTGGTAAAGCAGCGGATATTGATGCGCTGCCCCAGGTCTTCCCAGCCATAGTGATCGGCCAGCGCTGTGACGATGGCCTCCAGCGTGACGCCATGCAGCGGGTTGCCTGGCTGCTGTGAAGCCGCCGCGGGTTCAGCCGACGGTGCAGCGGGTGGACCGGAGGAGGCGGGCATGGCCGACTTATTTATTTTTCAGTTTGCCCCGTAGCGGCACCTGGGTGACGACGGTCGGGCGGACTGCGTCAGGCGATACCGGCTTGGCGGGTGCCGTGTCTTTTTTGGGTTTCTTGACCATTTTGTTGCCTTGCTGACCTTTTGCCATAGCGTTCTCCAGTTGGGTTATATATGCCGATTATCAGTGCAAAAATCAGACGAATGGTGGTGTGGCGCAGAGCCCCCTCAGGGCGCATTGTTGGCGTGCAGGCGGTTGACTTCCAGGGGCGTGACGGCGCTGGCCCGGTTACCCCATGAAGTACGGATATGCGTGAGAACTGCCGCCATATCACCGTCGCTCAATACCAGCACAAAGGGGGGCATGCCAAAGGGTCGCGGGTTGCCTTGCGTGGCAGGGGCGTAGCCTCCGTTGAGTACGATCTGCACCAGATTGACCGTCGGCTTCATGGTCACGGCACGGTTGCCCGCGAGCGCCGGATAGGCATTGGCAACGCCCTCGCCGTTATGGCCATGGCACTGCTCGCAATGCTGTTCGTAAAGTTTGGCACCGTTCACCGCATGGGCGGCCGGAGCGCTCGGGGTGGCGGGTGCGTCGGATTCCTGACGCGCATTCGGCAGTTCCTTGAGAAACTGCGCCATCGCGCCCAAGTCTTCGCGACTCAGATGCTGGGTGCTGCGCAGCACTACTTCGGCCATCGGACCCGTGACCGAGGCGCCTGGTGAGACGCCGTTTTTGAGCAGGCGCACGATGCGCTCCCGGTCCCATCCGCCCACGCCCGCTTCGTGCGGTGAGGTCAGTGACGGCGCGTACCAGTTCTGCATCGGGATCAGGCCGCCCGCCAGATCCAGCGCCTGGCTGCTTGCACCCAGGGCGTTGCGCGCTGTGTGGCAGGCGCTGCAGTGGCCCAGGCCCTTGACCAGGTAGGCGCCGCGGTTCCATTCGGCGTTGCGGCTGGCCTCTGGCTGGTACACGCCGGGGCTGAAATACAGCGCGCGCCAGACTGCCAGCGCCGCCTGCGACTGAAAAGGAAAGCGCAGCGCGTGGGGCCGGTTGGGCTGCGCGACCGCAGTCAGGCTGCCCAGGTAGGCAAATAGCGCATCCGAATCCTCCCGCGTGACCTGGGTGTAGTTGGTATACGGGAACGCGGGATAGAGCAAACGGCCGTTTTTTGAGCGCCCGTTGTGCAGGGCGCGCCAGAAGTGTGCGGACGACCAGGTGCCCATGCCGGTTTTGTTATCGGGCGTGAGATTGGAGGTGAACACGGTGCCAAAAGGCGTGCTGATAGCGCGGCCACCGGCATAGGGCTCGCCGCCGCGCGCAGTGTGGCAGCTCATGCAGTTGCCGGCCCGTGCAAGGTAGGCGCCGCGCGCAATCAGGCTGTCACTGGGGGCGGCAGCGGCCACGGGCGCTTTCACATCTACTTCGTCCCGGACATTCAGGGCCCAGACCAGCGCTGCCGTGCCAGCCAACACGACGCCAATTCCCAGTGCGAGCTTGACTGTGTTTTTCATTTCCGGGTCGTCAAGGAGGCCTTGAGTTGGGCTGCAGCGGGCGCGCTTGCGCAGTCGATCGCGGCTGCGCCCGGTGCCGGCGCGGGCAGGGCCAGCGCTGGCTTCGTGTTGGCAGGCAAGGGCTGCGCGGCGACCCAGCTGGCCACCGCATTGATGTCTTCCATAGTGAGGCGCTCCACCACGTCCTTCATGCAATCAGGTGACTGGGCGCGGCGCTGGCCGGCTTTCCAGGCGCCCAGCTGCGCATTGAGGTAATCGCGCGGCAGGCCCAGCAGGCCCGGAACATAGGGCGCCACGCCGGTCATAGCCTGGCCGTGGCATTGCACGCAGGCCGGAACCCGCCGCGCAGCGTCGCCCTGCGTCACCAGGCGCTGGCCCTGGCGCAACAACTCAGGCGACGCCGCGGTGGGCAGCGGCGCAGGGTAGGGCACCTCGAGTTGGGAAAAATACTGCGCGATCTCCAGCAGGTAGGCGTCGCCGAATGGCCCATTGAGTGGTTCAAGCAATTGCGTCATGAGGCCGTAGTGGCGCCGCCCATCGCGAAAATTGAGTAGTTGGTTGTAGAGGTAGCCTGCCGGTTTTCCGGCCAAGCGCGGGTAATAGCCATCCGGCGCCGCGCGGCCTTGCAAGCCATGGCAAGCGGTGCAGGCCAGTGTGCGCTGGGCGATGGTGTCTTCAAACGGTGCTGCGGCCATGGCCAGACCGCCCCACATACTGCAGGCCATCAAGGCAGATGCAGCGAGCTTGTGTACCAGCGAACCAAATGGCGACTTTGCCATGGAAAAATCTTGCCTCAAAAAAAGGGGGTCTCACAATCGCGTCGTGGGCGGGCGCTTCTGCCACGCCTACCGTTTTGGCGCCGTAGGCTATAAAAAATAGCTGCTTGCGCCCATCGGTATTGGGCCAGGAGCCAGGATGGCTATGGTACTTAAATTTTCCGGCTTGCTCCGGTCACGGCGCGGGCGATCAAAAAGGTAGCCCGATCACCACGTCGGACGACGGGTGCGCCACACAGGGCAGGATGTAGCCTTCCTGCTTCTCCTCGGCGCTCAGGCCCGGCCATTCGATCCGGTACACCACCCGGCCGCTGACCAGCTGGCAGATACAGGTGCGGCAAGTGCCGTTGCGGCACGAGCTCGGTAGCGCCAAGCCGGCCAGTTCTGCAGCCCGCAACAGCGGCAGCGAAGCGGGCGCCTCAAACGTAGCACCGGCCTGGCTAATGCGCGCCGTAAAAATAGCGCGGCTCATCGCTGTCGGGGTGGGCCGATTCGGGACAAGTGGCATCGGGCTGCTGGCTGGCATGGAGTGAAGTCTCTGGGATCCGGAGGGTGCGCGGTGGAACAGAGTACTGAATTTAACCCAGACCCGGCTTGCCTCATCGCGATTTGCGCGACAATTCCGCCTCCCGACCATTTCCCTCACTGATTCACAAGCGATTTTTTTTCATGTCCAGCTACTCCGTTCGTCCCGCCACTGCCCGCGATGCCAAAGCCATTGCTGAAATCCACGTTGCCGCCTGGCAAGCCGCCTACACGGACGTGATGCCTGAGGACTACCTCAAATCGATGACGCTGGAAAAGCGCCTGGCTTACTGGCGTGAAGCCATTGAGTTCAGCGAGCCGCAACTGCTGGTGGCCACCGACGGTGAGCAGGTTGTCGGTTTTGTCGGTTTTGACCGCTCGCGCGATGCGGGCACCAAGTCCACCGTCGGCGAAATATGGGCTCTGTACGTGGCGCCAGCGCATTGGGGTAAGGGCGCGGGCGTGGCCCTCTGGGACGGCGCACGCGAAGGCCTGCAGGAAGAAGGCTGCAAGCAAGTCACCATCTGGGTGTTGCTGCGCAACGAACGTGCCCTGCGTTTTTGCGAACACGCTGCAGGCTTCAAGCGTGAAATGCCGTCGCTCAAGACGATCGCCTTCGGTAGCACCAAGCTGGAAGAAATCCGCCTCAAACGCGCGGTGGACTAAGCCGGCTTTTCTGGCCGCCCGACGGTCTGCGCCAGCAGGATCTGCTGGTCGGCCTCCAGCCCCATGGCCTGCGACAGCGCCTGGCGGTCGATCCAGGCGCGGATCACGGTGGCCAGACCAGCCGAGGCGCAGAACAGATAAACATTTTGTGCCATCGCCCCTGCAGCCGCCGAGGCATACGACTCGCGCTGCGCCACCGGTACCGCTTTGATGCGGGCGTGGTCGGCCACAAAAATCAAATCCAGCGGTGCACGGTCCACGAAGTCCTGGTAGCCAGTGACGCGCCGTACGTCGGTTGCACTGACCAGCCGCAGCGCGTGGGCGGATGGGTCATAGCGGTACAAGCCTTCGGGCAGCGCCACATAGACATCAATTTCCTGCGAATTCATCGCGCTCGGGGCTGTGCGCCCTTCCAGCAAGGGCCGGTTGATGCCCGCTGCCGCCCACATCAGGTTCGACAGGGTCTGCAGCTCCAGCGGCGCGGCGTCGAACTCGCGCTGCGACTGGCGCTGGTGCAAGGCCTGCATCAGCGGCAGGCCACCCTCGGTCTGCGGCGGCGGCAGTGCCAGCGTGCGGGCGGCATCGCCCTGCGCAGGCTGCGGCTTGAGTTGGCCGATCATGCCCAAGGCCATTTTGGTCAGTGTGTTCATGGGCGCTCCTCGTAGTTGTGGCAGCCACTCATCCTACGGGTGCAGCCGCACCCGCTATTGTTCTGTATCAAGTGGCAGGCGATTGACCGACGCCAGGACGGCCGAAAGGCTGGAGCCCGCTGTGGTGCTCAGGACGGCACTGTCACTTCGCCCTCTTCGTCTGGAATGAGCGGCGTCCCCTCGTCGGGGTTCACCGGCAACTCCAGTCCTTCTTCTTCTTCATCCTCAACGTCCTCGGACGGTCCCTTGCGTGGCTGGACGTGCCCGGCCGCGCTGGTTTTCAGGATGGGTCTTGCAATGGTGCGCATGACGAATCTCCTTCAGCATTTCATGATGATGGTTTGACCGGTACGACTTGTTAGGTGAATCGCGTATTTTGCTGTCAGTTCAGGCTGACAAACTGGTTTTTTTGGAGCCGTGCCGCAACACTCTCTCTTGTCCTACGTCCGATCCCTCCGTCGCCGCACAGGCGCGCGGCTGTTCTCCTCTTACAGTTTATTCCCAGGCTGGATCAGGATTGCCATCGCGGGTCAGTCCGGGCATTCTCCGGCATGTATTGATTTTCTTTCGAAGGAAGCGTCATGGAAAAATTCACAGTGGATACTGGCAATGGACCGAGCGGCAGCGCCGTTCAGCGCAGCGTGGACTCGGCAGGCGCAGCGCTGCACAGCACGATCGACAAAGTGGCCGACCCGGCGCGCAATACGGTGGACCGCGTGTCCACCGCCGCGCATGCAACGGTTGACAAACTTGCCGGCAGCGCGGCCCATGTCGCGGAGCGGTTTTCGGACCAGACTCGCCGCGTGGCTGAGGCCCCGGCCCGCGCGCTTGACTGTTCGAAATCCTGGGTTCAGAACAGGCCCCTCGAAGCGGTGGGCGCGGCTCTGGCTATCGGTTTTATCTTGGGACGACTGACGGCTCGCCGATAAGGCTGTCGCCTTGGATTGCACAAGCTGACATTCAAAACCGCCTGAGGGCGGTTTCTTCTTGGTGCGCGAGGCTGAAATCCGGATTTAGTACAGTAACGAAACATCTCCTGATACCCTGCCGCCTGCCAACCCCGGCTTAGGCCGCAACTCCAGGAAAATCATGGCCACTAGCCTGCTTGCGCTGATTGATGACATTGCCTCCGTGCTGGATGATGTCGCGATGCTTTCCAAGGTGGCGGCCAAAAAAACGGCCGGCGTGCTGGGTGATGATCTGGCGCTCAATGCCCAGCAGGTCGCGGGGGTGAATGTCGAGCGGGAGCTGCCCGTGGTCTGGGCGGTGGCCAAAGGGTCATTCATCAATAAATCGATTCTGGTGCCTGCCGCCCTGGCCATCAGTGCCTTTGCGCCTTGGGCCGTGACGCCGCTGCTGATGGTGGGCGGTGCGTTTCTTTGCTTCGAAGGTTTTGAAAAACTGGCCCACAGGTTCATGCTCAGCGCTGCCGAGCAGGCGGCGGAGCATAAGGCATTGGTGACAGCGCTGGCCGACCCGGCGGTTGATCTGCTGGCTGTCGAAAAAAGCAAGATCAAGGGTGCCGTGCGCACTGATTTCATTTTGTCGGCCGAAATCATCGCCATCACACTGGGTACGGTGCAAAACAGTCCGTTCATCACCCAGCTGGTGGTGCTCAGCGGTATCGCTGTCGTCATGACGGCGGGCGTGTACGGCCTGGTGGCCGGCATTGTCAAAATTGATGATGGCGGGCTCTACCTCAGCCAGCGCGCCGGTCCCAATGTTGTGGGTCGTTTTCAGCGAAGCCTGGGGCGGGGCATTTTGCGTGCGGCCCCCTGGCTGATGAAAGGCCTCTCAGTGGCGGGAACGGTGGCGATGTTTCTGGTTGGGGGCGGCATCCTGACGCATGGCAT
>DASUIO010000167.1:0-12369 GCA_036279755.1 Polaromonas sp.
GAGAGGTCGTCATGCAAATAAATGTGACTTATTGGCCGGTCTTGAATATTGATTTGCTTGATGGGATGGCGGCAGGAAAAATCAGACCTGCTTGATTGATCGGCGTGAATCGCGCTCCTTACTGGGAGAACTACATCAACACGACCGATTCATGAGCATGCGCTATGGCCGCAATAGATCTTCAGGTTACGGTGATATCAACGGCCTGGCAAAGATCCCTTGCGTAGCCTGGCGTTAGAGCTTCTGCACTGAGAAACGACTAAAGGATTTTTACAATGATTCGCATCGGCGTTGACATAGGCGGCACCTTCACAGACTTCTGTGGGTGGCGAGAAGGCAGTGGCACTGAAGTCATCAGCTTGAAGGTTCCCTCTACGCCTCCGGCTTTCGAGGAGGGCTTTCGCCAGGGCTTCGAGTTATTGCTGGAGCGATTGGGACCCCAGGACGGCGAGCCGGCGGTCGTCATGCACGGCACGACCGTGAGCACGAATGCCGTGATCGAGCGCAAGGGGCCGAAGGTCGCTTTCTTCGTGACCAAAGGCTACCGCGACCTGCTGGAGCTACAGCGAATGGGGGTTCGCAATCCCCTGAACATCTTTGAGACGCGGACCAAGCCACTGGTGGAACGCGCGATGGTATTTGAGGTAGACGAGCGGCTTTTGCACGGGGGGACGGTTCGAACCCCAATTCGTCAAGAGGCGATTCAGGAACTGGTCAAGCAGGCCAAGGATGCAGGCGCGAACGGTTACGCGGTGGCACTGCTTCACAGCTACGCCAATCCAGCGCACGAACGGGCTGTCGAAGAAGCCATTCGCACCGTGGTGGGTGCCGATGCGGAAGTCAGTCTTTCCAGCGAAATCTGGCCGCGTGTCGGTGAGTATGAGCGGGCGATCGTGAGCGTGCTCAACGCGTTTGTGCGAAAGCGCATGAACGAATACATCGGCGCAGTTGAGCAGTATGTTGAGAGCCGGCTGCCGGGTTCGCAGTTGTTTGTCACGCGCTCCAACGGCGGCGCCATGGCGGCCGCTGAAGCGCGGCGCTTCCCGGTGCACACGCTGCTTTCCGGTCCGGCCTCTGGCGTCACCGCCGTCCAATACCTAGCCCGAGCGGCTGGTGAGCGCAACATCCTCACGATGGACATGGGCGGTACGAGTACCGATATCTCGCTGCTGCGAGATGGCCAAGCCATGACATCGAATGCCGCCGAGGTCGGCGACTTCCCTGTCGTGATGCCGGTCACAGGCATCGAGGCTATCGGTGCGGGCGGAGGATCCATCGCCATGATCGATGATGGTGTGCTGCGGATTGGGCCGCAAAGCGCGGGTTCGTATCCGGGGCCAGCCTGTTTTTCTCGCGGCGGAACGGCACCCACGCTGACCGATGCCTACCTGCTAGCCGGATATCTTCCTGAAGCTCTCCTGGGCGGGAAGATGAAGCTTGATCGAACTGCCTCTGAGCGTGCGATGGATCCCGTCGCCAGTGGGCTGAAGGCTGATGTATTCGGCGCGGCCGATATGTGCGTGGCGGTAGCGAGTTCAAACATGGTGGCTGGCGTGCTTCCCTACCTGGCGCGCCAGGGGGTCGACCCCGAAGACCTGACACTGCTCGTGTACGGCGGCGGTGGCGGCATTCACGGCCCCCTCCTTGCCGCTGAACTCGGCATCAATCGCGTGCTTGTGCCCACAAGCCCTTCAACATTCTGCGCATTCGGCGGGCTTGTCTCCGAACTCAGTCACGACGTGATGGAAACGGTGCATGGGCAACGTGTGGATGGGACCGCACTCTCCGAAAAGTACAAAGCACTTCGCCAGGAGGCAGGTGAATGGCTGTCCCGGCAGGCACCGCCTGAGCGCTTGGTATCGACCGGCTTCGAGTGCTGGGCCGAGATGCGCTACACCGGCCAGTCCTTCCAGGTCGATGTGCGCTTGCCGGATTCTGCGGTCGAGTCTGCAGACCTCAGCGCAATGCATGCGATCTTCCATAAGGAGCACGAGCGAATTTACAACCACTGCGATCCCGAAGCGCCAGTTGAATTTGTCGACCTGCGCGTCCGGATCCGGGGGGCCATGTCGATACCAGAGCCCGCTGCACCATCTTCATCGGCGGTCGGGGACGCATTCAAGGGCTCACGGTCGATGCGTTTCCAGGGAGAGATTTTTCCTGAGGCGCGTGTCTTTGAGAGGTCTCGCCTCACCCATTCCGACGAAGTGCCCGGTCCCGCCGTGATCGAGCAATCTGACGCCACCCTCGTAGTGCCACCCGGCTTTGTGGCCCGCGTGGGCGCCTACGGCACCATTCTCATGACCCGGAGTTGACCCATGGATGCAGTTCGTACCGCCATTATGAGCAATCGCTTTAACGCGATTGTTGAAGAAGCGTCTGCAGCGGTGTACCGCACCGCTCATACAACGTTCGTCAAGCTTGTCCAAGACTATCAGTGCGCAGTCGCGACCGTCGATGGCGACATGTTTGCCTATCCCATGCTCTCGGGGGTGAATGTCTTTGTCGGCTCGCCTCTGAAGCCGACCCTTGACGCCATCGGGCGAGAAAACCTGAAGCCGGGCGACATCGTGATCACCAATGACCCGTTCACAACAGACGGCCTGGTTACGCACCTGATGGACATCACGCTGCTTTATCCGATTTTTCGGGATGATCGGTTGATTGCCATTGGCTGGGCCTTCGTGCATGCGTCGGATATCGGCGGAGCCGTGCCGGGCAGCATTTCTCCCGCCTTCACTGAAGTATTCCAGGAGGGGCTCAGACTCAGGCCCGTCAAGCTCTATGAGGGCGGCGTGCTCAACACCACGGTCAAGGCGATTCTTGCCGACAACAGTCGCATCCCCGGCGAAGTATGGGGAGACATCCAGGCCATGATCTCCGGCCTCAAGAGCATTGACCGTCGAGTCAATGAGTTGTGTGGCCGATATGGCGGTCAAGCCGTTGAGCAGGCGATGCAGGATGTCATTTCCTACGCGGAATCCAAGGCTCGCACAGCCATTGCATCCATCCCGGACGGCGTCTACGACTTCTCCGACTACTTGGAGGGAATCAATGACCGCCAGATTGCTTTCTTCTCGGCGCGGATGACCGTAAGCAAGGGAGAGATCCACCTCGATTTCTCAGGGACGGACCCACAACTTCCGGCTGCGTACAACCTGGTGAGCGGCGCATCAACGCACCCCTATGTTGTTCAATGCCTTTACGCGTTCATCCTGACGATGGACCCGTTAACCCCACGCAACGCCGGAATCCTGCGTGCCATCTATTCGTACACGCCGCGCGGTACGGTATTGAATGCCGTTTTCCCTGCATCCGGCGGATCCCGCGCGGCATCTGCAACGCGTGCCTACGACGTTCTCCTGGGGTGCATCAACCAGGCCCTGCCGGAGGGACTCGCTGCCGCCGACTCGGGCAATGCGGGCGTGATTGTCGTCGCAGCCCCAGATCCGCGCACCGGGCGTGATCGCGTGAACGTCATCAACACGATTCATGGCGGTGGCGGAGCGCGTCGCAGTCGCGACGGCGTCGATGGAACAGCAGTCCGGTACTCGCAGCGCAGCGTTCCTGTGGAAATCATTGAGGTGGAGACTGCGATGATCATGCGGGCCATTCGGATCGTTCCCGACAGCCGGCGTGCGGGTCGCTATGTCAGCGGCGCCGCCCTCCAGATGGAGATTGAAAATACCGCCCACCGCGCAGTCATGACTGTGCGCAACATGAATCGCTTTGTCTTTTCGGCCTGGGGCTTCAGAGGCGGAGAACACGGCGTCAAAGGCACTGCTGTCCTGAACCCAGGCCGTCCTGATGAACGTTCCATCGGCAAGATCTCCGTGCTCGAACTCAATCGAGGTGATGTGATCCAGATCACAAGCCCGACGGGCGGTGGATTCGGTGACCCGATGGAACGAGACCTTGCTGCGATTGCCAGCGAAATCCGCAACGGGATGCTGTCAACCGAACGGGCCAGTCAGGTCTATGCGGTTGTTTTTGATGAGCATGGCCAGATCGACGAGGTGGCGACTGCCGCCAGGCGACGGGAGAGAACCAGGGCGGACACTCCGGAATTCACTTTCTGCGATGAGCGCTTGCGGCAAGACCAAGTCTGGCCCCAAGACATGAGGCGTCAACTTGCGGCCATGGCCCTGACCTACGATCAGCGTATCCGCAGCCAGCTGGTAGGAACAGTCCACCATCGCATGATGAACGATGGGCATCAGGTCGATACAAAGATCATCCAGCAGATGGTTGACGACGAGGCGGCGAACATGACAGGTGTTCGGCGCTTGTCCGTGTAGATCCGACGGGATCGGTCGTCAGCAGTCATTCAAGCCTTGGAATCAAAGTGGCAGTCAGTGTTCTCGAAATTTTCAAAGTAGGTATTGGTCCCTCCAGTTCACATACGGTGGGGCCGATGCGCGCGGCACGCATGTTCTCCCTTGCTCTGGCCGAGCAGGGAGTTATGACTTCGGTCACGCGCGTCCTTTCCGAGATGTTCGGATCGCTGGGTGCCACTGGTAAGGGCCATGGCACTGACTCGGCGGTGTTGCTCGGACTTTCGGGTCACGAGCCCGATACCGTCGATGTCGACCAGGTACCCGCAATTCTTGAGGGCATACGAGGCTCAAGTTCCCTGCTCCTCCAGGGAGCGCATCGAATCGCTCTTGACGAAGAAGCGGACCTGATGCTCAGTGGTCTCCAGACGCTGGCGTTTCACTCAAATGGAATGAGGTTCACTGCCTTCGATGCTAGCGGAAGCACACTACTTGAGAAGACCTACTACTCGGTAGGTGGGGGATTTGTCCTGAGTTGGCCACACCATGTCCGCCGCCGACCAGTTTTACAGCTTGGCTCATTGAAACCGATCGACATCAACGGCCCTTTGCCGCCTCGGCGCCGCTATTGCGACACAACCATATTTTTTGCAGAAGCCTTCGCGGGAAAAAGTATCGGCTCCACTTGCTTGAGTAGCCTGTCTACGAACTCGGCGTCGATTGGCGCATGCGCAAAAAGCACGCGATACCAAAGGGGGCCAAACAACAGGTCCAAGACCAGATCGTGATCGAGATTGTCTGGAATCTGCTTCGTCTCAACAGCTCGCTGCAGCAAGGCCAGGCCAGCCGCTCTTCTGGGTCCCACGACCCTTTCCCTCAACAGTTCAGAGGTCACCGCGTCGTACTGCCCCTCGGCCATCAATGAGCAAAGAATGCGCCGCCAGAGCGGGTCCTTCAGCCTCTCGACGGTTGCCAACAGGTACCGCTTGAATTCCGCTCTCAGCGATTCTGCGTCCTGCCGTACTCCCTCTGAAAAGCCCTCCATGTAGAGGTCCACCAGAAGCGCGCCCTTGGTGGGCCAGCGTCGGTAGATGGATGCTTTTGACACCCCTGCAGCGCTGGCAACCTGCTCAATCGAAAAGCGGGTTTCTCCCTCTCTTCTGAGAAGCGCTCGCGCCGCTTCCAGGATGGCACCGTGAGTCTGTTGGTTGCGAGGTCGTCCTCGGGTCGTCTCAGGTGCTTGATCGCTTGGTTGGGCTGGTGTGGTCATGGCTGGATTCTCACAGATTTGACATACGATACGAACCGTTTTATATTTACCGAAACGGTCCGTTCCGTATTTAGGAGACAACAGTGAAAAATCAACCATGGAGCTGGAGAGCGAGGTCAGACATGAACGCCCACTCAGGTACGTGGCGGGGGCCAAAACAGCGATGTTTTGCGTCGCCCATCGGCCAACCGACGATTTCCCTCATTGCAGCTGAATCCATTCAGTTGCAACGCAAGCCACCCAGTGGCAACACCACCAAGCCCTCCCAACCTCACTGACCGACAGGAGCATTCATGAAAACGGACAACACGAGCAACCGGCGTCACGCGCTCAAAACCATCGGCGGGCTGGGTGCCTCCGTCGCACTGATGACGCTGAGCGTCAAGGATGCTTTTGGACAGGCAAGCATCCCAATCACCATGACGACAGGGTTGAAGTTGGCGAACTACGGGCCGATTTATGTTGCTGCCCGCAACGGCTTGTTTGCCAAGCAGGGACTGGCCGTCACCATCAACGTGGGTGGGACGGTGGTTGAACCCGTATCCATCGCGCTGTCAGGCAGAGCACCAATCGCAGTGACCGGTACGGGCATGGCGGTGAACTCCACACTGGAGGGCGGCCAGATGAAGGTGGTTGCCAAGATGTGTGGTGCCTTGGGGATGTGGGTCATTACCCGGCCGGGCACTCAGTTCACCTCGCTTGCTGACTTCAAAGGCAAGAAGGTGGCCAGCCTGAAATACCCCTCCAACACGGTCACATCGCCCACCTTTGCGATGAAGAAGTTCGCGGGAATCGACCCGAAAACAGCTGGTGTGGAGTTCATTGAGGGTCCTCCCGGATCCATCGTCGGTGCTGTCCGCGACAAGCGCGCCGACGTTGGCGTGGTTTTCGAGTGGGACGCAAGCATTGCCGCACAACAAGGTCTGCAGGTCTCCTATGGATTCGCAGACCAAATGGGTCCCATCCTTTTGACCTCGGTGATGGTGAAGAACGACTACCTGGCCTCAAATCCTGACATCGTTCAGCGGTTCTGCAACGCCATCGCAGCGTCCATGAAGCTGATACGGGAAAACAACGCCGTCTACGTCAGCGCGATGGGGGCCGAGTTCAACAACCTCGATCGATCTGTGGTTGAGGCGGGATGCTCGCGTCTGTTGGCAACCAAAGGGTTCGTACCCACCAACCCTGTGATCTCCAAAGCCGAGTGGGACGCGAGTGTTGAGCACGACGCATTGGCGGGCACCATCCGTAAAGCGCTGTCCTTTGAGGAAATGGTGGACAACCGATTTGCTCAGAAGGCAACAGAAGCATTTGGCATTGGAGCTTGACCATGGGAGCCATATCGACCTCCATTGCAACAAGCCAGTCGGACCGCCCCAAGCGCCCCAACAGCATGAGCTCAACACTTCGAATCACGTTTTACCAGGCCACTCTGATGCTGGGCCTGCTTCTGGTCTGGGAGCTGTTGGTGCGATTTGGAATCGCACCGGTGTACCTGTATGGCCAACCCTCGGGCATCTTGGCAAAAGGGCTGGTGCTCATTCAAGAGGGTGACCTTTTTGTGCACATCGGGGCCACCGCATTCGAAGCCATCACCGGCTTCGTGATTGGCACCACTTTGGGCAGCGCAGCGGGACTCATGCTGTGGCTGTCCGATACCGTCGCTCGAGTCTTGCGCCCCATCATCGTGGCGATCAACGGTGTTCCGAAGATCGCGCTGGCACCTCTGGTCATTGTCTGGTTTGGGGTGGACATTGGCGCCAAGGTGGCCATCGCAGCCAGCTTGACCTTCATCGTGGCGCTGATCTCTGTCTACCAGGGTACGCAAGAAGTGGATCAGGACCTGGTCAAGCTGATGCGTTCCCTCGGTGCACGACGACTCACGATATGGCGCAAGGTCATCGTTCCCGGGTCCACCCCCTGGATATTGGCCACCATGCGTTTGAACATCGGCTTCGCCATGATCGGCGCGGTTGTAGGGGAGTACATCTCCGCCAAGAAGGGCTTGGGCTACTTCATTTACAACGCAGGCGCGCTGTATGACCTGAACTCGGTGTTTGTCGGAATTTTCTGTCTCATGGTGCTGGCCTTGGTGCTGGACGTGGTGCTGCTCAAGGTCGAAGGGAAATTCAAATGGTGAAGAAAAATGGCAATGCCGTTCTCGAAGCGCGCAACGTCTCGATGACGTTCAACGCAGGCACAGAGCGCGAAGTGGTGGTGTTCAGAGGTGTGAACTTCGAACTTCACGAAGGGGAAATTCTCGCGATCGTGGGGCCTTCGGGCTGTGGCAAGTCAACGCTGTTCAACATCATCGCTGGTCTACTGGAGCCCACATCCGGTGCCGTCTATGTGGATGGGGAAAAGATCGATGGGGCTCGCGGGCACGTGGGCTACATGCTGCAAAAAGACTTGCTGTTGCCCTGGCGCAGCGTGATGGACAACGTCACGCTGGGGCTGGAAGTTCAAGGCGTAGAGCGTGGCATCGCAAGGGAGCGGGCAGCCAGCCTCATCAAAAGCTACGGCCTGGCCGGCTTTGAGTCGGCGCGTCCCGGCGCATTGTCGGGTGGTATGCGTCAACGGGTGGCTTTCATGCGAACACTCGCATTGGACCCCAAAGCCATCTTGCTGGACGAACCCTTCTCTGCGCTGGACTTTCAGACCAGGCTGGTACTTCAAGGGGATGTCAGACGCATCATTCGAGACAGAAACAAGTCTGCGATCTTGGTAACACACGATATCGGCGAAGCCGTGGCCATGGCCGATCGGGTACTTGTGCTCTCGCACAGGCCGAGCACCGTCAAGGCGATCTATGAAATCGATCTTGGTGTGGCCGAGGATGATCCGATCGCGTTGCGACGCTCCACCCGCTTCAACGACCACTTTGATGCGATCTGGAGCGATCTGGACATTCAAGTTTCCTCCACCGTCTGAGACGGGATAAACCTGCCTACCCCCTTCGCGTGAGGGTAGACCGGCCAAACACAGTGAGTGGCAAATGAATACGATTGCAGAACAGCCCATTCGGGCTGAGCGGGACAACGACCGCACGGAACATCATCAGCTTCCCCGCAACTCTTACGAGGCTCTGGCTCGCTGCGCAGACCTGTGGCCTGCGAGCGAAGGTGTCGTTTTCCCCCTCTCGAACAAGCGTCTTACTTTCAGCCAGTGGCTGAGTCAAGCACAACGACTAGGGGAAGGACTGCGACGCTTGGGTATCGGCGAGGGCGATACCGTGGCGCTTTGGGCAGAAAACCGCATCGAGTGGGCGGTGACCCAGACGGCACTTGCCGCGATCGGCGCGGTCCTCGTTCCGATAAACACCCATTTCCGAGAGCAGGATCTTCGCTTTGTCTTGAACCACAGTCAGGCGAAAGCGATTCTGTTTTCCAAGCGCTTCCGGTCCAGCAACTACCTTGACATGGTTACAGGTCAACAGCCGGACACGCCTTCGCTACAACACATGGTCTGTTTCGACGCAGTGGATCAGCCAGGCATCGTGGCCTACGAGACATTGTTGAAAGGTCAGGATCACCACTTTGTCCCCGCACACACGCAGGCCAAAGCGATGGGTAGTGTGCAGTACACCTCGGGCACCACCGGTCAACCCAAAGGGGCCGCTTTGTCGTTTGGCGGCATGATGCTCAACGCAGCGGCCAGCGCAAAGCGGTTGAAACTTTCTCACGGAGACCGCTGGACCTCCATCATCCCCCTCTTTCACTGTGCGGGTTGCATCATGAATCTGATGGGCTGCCTGTCCAAAGGCGCCACCTATGTGGGGGTTCCGGCGTTCGATGCACAAGACATGTTCCGCATCATCGAGAGTGAGCGCTGCACCCTCCTCACGGGGGTTCCAACCTCTTACCTGAGCATGTTGCAACACCCCGATCGGCAACAGTTCGACCTCAGCACCCTGCGCGCGGGAACATGTGGTGGTTCCGACTGTGACCCTGGCGTTCTTGCGCGGTGTGCTGCGGAGTTTCCGATTCCCGGTCTGGTGCAGGTTTACGGTCAGACCGAAGCCAGCACCTTGATTGCCCTGGACGATCCCGACAGCCCCGACCGCTGGGCAACCAGCGGCTATGCGCTGGAGGGTATGGAGCTTCGGATCACGCATCCTGACACCCGCAGCATCATGGAGCCCATGGCGCTGGGGCAAATTGAAGTCCGGGGGCCAATGGTGATGATGGCTTATTTGTACCAGCCGGAAGCCACCAGCAAGACCATTGATGAAGACGGTTGGATGCAGACCGGTGATCTGGGATACCTGCGTCCCGATGGTCGGCTGGTGATCGCGGGGGGACGTTTGCGGGACATGATCATCCGTGGAGGCGAGAACATCTATCCCGTTGAAGTGGAAAACCTGTTGCGCGAGCATCCGGCAGTTGGCGAGGTGGCCGTTTTTGGTCTACCAGACACGTACTACGGTGAAACGGTGGCCGCTGCCGTCAGCTTGCGGACCCCAGTCATGGCGGATGAGTTGAAGACGTTCCTGTCTGGAAAGGTGGCCGCGTTCAAACATCCGATACGCTACTTCCAGGTCACGGAATGGCCCATGACTTCCAGTGGGAAGATCAAGAAGCGTGACCTGCAAACCGCCGCACAGGCGGACCAACTGGATGTTCTCACGTGAGGCCGACTATATTGGGATGCAGCGCGACACACCGTGATCTCCCGGGTCCGAATTCGACAGCCGCTGCGATTGGAAACACCGGCGTTGTGGTCGTGTCGTCGCCCTACGTGATTGGCTTGCTGGAGGAGGCCAGCCACCGAGCCGTCAAAGATTTTTACGAACCGGGGGAGGCGACGGTTGGGACACGCATCGACGTGTCACATTTGGCTCCGGCGTTTCCCGGTCAGGAAGTCGTCGCCCAGGCGAAACTTGAGGTGTTCGAGGGGCGCAAGCTGAAGTTCATGGTGTCGGCTCATCAAGGAGACCGACTCATCATGCAGGGCTCGCACGAGAGGGCCGTCGTTCGATTGGAGCGTTTCTTAAAGAGCTCGCCAGGTGTGATGAACACGACCAAGGGCCCGATCGAGTTTTTCTTCGATTACCACAGCCCCTGGTGTTACTTTGCAGCCCTTCGCGTGGGGGCGCTTGCCGCACGCGTTGGCAGAGCGGTGGTCTGGAAGCCCATGCACCTGGCGCGACTGATCGAGCGGATTGACGGACGACGGCCGTTGGATGCGAATCCGGCGTTTGTGCGGTGGTTCAAGTCCGATATGCAAGACTGGGCGAACACCCTGGGCGTTGAGGTTCGCTACCACCCCAGTTTTCCACTGCGTCCAGTACGGGCCTTGCGGGCCACAGTCTATGCAGCTGAGCAAGGTCTGGCTGAAGCCTTCGTCACTGGGGTTATGCGAGCCTATTGGAGCGAGTCAAGAGACATCAGCGATCCACTCCAGCTCGCCGAAATCGGAAGATCTGTAGGGCTTGACGGGAACGGTGTGCTTGCCAGCATAGATGATCCGGCTTGTAAGAACGCCGTCGAAGCAAACACCAAGGAGGCGCAAGACAGGGGGATATTTGGCGCGCCAAGCTTTTACTGTGATGGCAAGTTATTCTGGGGTAGCGATCGGATGGATCAGTTGGAGCGGTTTGCGCATGCAGACGGGCAAACGTCCACGCCTTCAAATATTTGACAATGGCAACTGCTGATATCCCCTCAGGCCATCAAGCTCTAGGTCACCCCGCCGCCGCTCGAGGGTGTGCAGAATTTTGTGTAAATGGACAAACAACCGCCGGCGCAAGCCGGCCTGTCCGTAAGCACAATGAGCACCAAGAAACACGACGTACCCGAAGAACTGTGGTTGTGTCGCAATAAGCGGAACGGCTAGGATTTGATGATGCAAGCGTTGTCAATCCCAGCTCCGGCATTCGGTCCTGCGTGGGGTCCTCAAACGGCTCCACTATCCGCTGGAAGTGATGCTGGTGTGCGTGCGCTGGTACGCGGCCTACCCGTTGAGCCTGCGCAACCTAGAAGAGATGATGGCTGAACGCGGCATCCAGGTCGATCACGCCACGGTTCACCGCTGGGCCCTGAAGATCTTGCCCGTCCTGGCCAAGGTGTTTCGCCGGCGCCAGCGTCCGGTGGGTCGCTCCTGGCGAGTCGATGAAACTTATGTCCAGGTCGGCGGTCAGTGGAAGTATCTGTACCGCGCCGTCGACAAGCTCGGGCACACCGTGGACTTCTTGCTCACCGCTCGGCGCGATGTAGCGGCGGCCCGCCGATTCTTCGAGCGTGCCATTGATTTGCATGACGTCCCCGAGAAGATCACGATTGACAAGAGCGGCGCCAACACCGCAGCCGTGCGAGGCTTGATCGCCGACAGCGGCGTGGCAATTGAACTGCGCCAGTCGAAGTACCTGAACAACATTGTTGAGCAGGACCATCGGGCGATCAAGCGACGAACCCGACCGATGATGGGGTTCAAGTCTTTCTGGTCTGCCAGACGCATCATCGCTGGCATCGAAACCATGCACATGATCAAGAAAGGGCAGCAGCGCTGCCCGTGTGGCCGCACCATGTCCGCCGCCGACCAGTTTTACAGCTTGGCTCATTGAAACCGATCGACATCAACGGCCCTTTGCCGCCTCGGCGCCGCTATTGCGACACAACCACCTGCGCCGCATTTACACGGCCGCCACCGCCGAGGACGCCGAACTGATGCTCGGAGAGTTCGAGGCCCGATGGGATGCCGAGTACCTGCCCATCGGCCAGTCCTGGCGCAGGAACTGGAGCCGATTGACGCCGTTCTTCGATTACCCGCCGGAGATCAGGAAGGTGATCTACACGACCAACGCCATCGAGTCGGTGAACATGAGTC
>DASUIO010000168.1:0-2274 GCA_036279755.1 Polaromonas sp.
GCGCTGCTGTTCGCGGCGGGTCCTGCATCCGCGCATTGCGATGGCGTGGACGGGCCGGTGATCAAAGCAGCGCAACAAGCGCTCGACACCGGGAACGTGAATCGCGTGCTGATCTGGGTGCAACAGGCTGACCAAGCGCAGATCAAGGACGCATTTCGCAAGACGATCGACGTCAGGAAGTTGAATCCATCGGCCAGGGAAATGGCTGACTACTACTTCTTCGAGACCCTGGTGCGGGTGCATCGAGCCGGAGAAGGGGCGCCTTACACCGGGATCAAGCCCGCGGGCCGCGACCTTGGCCCGGCGGTGCTGGCTGGCGACAAGGCGCTTGAAACGGGGTCCGTCGAGCCCCTGGCAAAATTGCTCACGCAGGCGGTACACAAAAGCGTCGGGGGGCAATTCAAGGACGTCATCGCCAAGAAGAATTTCAAGGTTGACGACGTTGTGGCCGGACAGGCGTATGTGAAGGCGTATGTCGGTTATATCCATTCGGTCGAGCGGATCTACGAAGCGTCTGCGAGTCCCGCGCACGGCAATGTTCCGGAACCCGCTGCAGCGGCCCATCAGCATTAAGACGATTTGAAGGTGGACACCATGAACATGAAAAACCTGTTGAAATCGCGCGTAGCGCTGGCGCTGCTTGCCGGCATCATGTACCTGACATGGAAGTCGTTGGCCCCCTATTTCGGGCTGGATGACTCGGCCGACGGCCTCGTTACGGACGCCATCGGGGTCGGTAATGGCGGTCTCGCGCTGGTCTGGGCGCTTGGGCATTGCGATGGGCTGGATGGACCCGTGGTGACCGTTGCACGAAAGGCACTCGACACAGGCAACGTCAACCTGGTCCTACCCTGGGTACGGGCCGAGGACGAAGGTGAGATTCGAAAAGTGTTCGCCCAAGCGAGGTCGGTGCGCAAACTCGGAGAAGAGGCGCGCGAAGTCGCCGACACGCATTTCTTCGAAACGCTGGTACGCATACATCGGGCCGGCGAAGGCGCGCCCTTTGGCGGCTTGCAGCCGGCCGGTCGCGATCTCGGTCCGGCGGTTCCTGCCGCTGACAAGGCGCTCGAAAATGGCTCGATCGAACAGGTGGAGAAACTGCTCACCGACGCGATACGCAATGGCGTGCATAAGTATTTTGAAGCCGCTCTGGGTCGCCGCAAATTCGACCCTAACGACGTCGAGGCGGGGCGTGCATACGTCGAGGCCTATGTACCCTATGTCCACTATGTGGAGCGGCTATGGCAGGCTGCACAGGGCGCGGCACATGCACATGACCAGCATCACGCCGGGCACGGGCATTAGCCGGCGTGGCGGTCGGATGCTGGCGGTAAAGCTGCGGGCGCGAATGAAACGCCTCGGGGGTAGCGTGCAACGTTTCGCCAATCCAACTGCGACAGAAAGATTTCGGTGCTACCGTGGAGCGCGCGTTCCAACTCTCGATTAAGAGCCTGAACACCCGGGCTCCTTCACTTGAAGAGATGGACTATGGCCGCACTCGGCGGAACCGGACAAGCCTCCAGCGCCTTCGGCCCGTCCTGCTAACCATAGCAGGAATCCTTGCCGCCTCCAAACGGCGGCTATGACCAGGTCATCCTGGCCAAGGCGTTGCCGGCCTGAGGAGGAAGTTCATGCATGTTTCAGGCCTCCAGCCCTTTCAGAACGGCCGCAACCAGCTATCAAATAAATAGCGATCTACGACTGCACAGCGCGTTGTAAGCGGCAAAGCGCTCCTGAGTGAATAGCTTGAAAGTGCGGCTCAGCGCCCCGGTCTCAATAGTCTGCTCGCATCAGCCGTTGAGCGCGAACGCTCATGTTGCGGCGGATGTTCGCAGTTAGCAAGGAATGGGGTTGGCTGGTCTTGCCATGCCTCGCGCCAACGACTGCCGACGCTGTGAACATGGCTTGGGCGGCGTCCAGCGCCTTGCTGACAAAAGAGGAAGCTGGCGACGTGCGCTTGCCGATGGAGTGGGCATCGGCGTGGGCATGGTCGGCGAACAGTACGGTGCGTGTCATGGAAGTTCCTTTCAAATTGACATGGAGAGCAGAAGAAGGGTTGCCGAAACAAAGGTCATGAGCAAAATATAGGGTTTACTCGTATAAAAGTAAAATGACTTATATTTAGATTCAATGCATAAATTTTGATTTGTAAATCCACCTGGAGCCTGAGCCTGACCCATGGATATCAACCTCGCCCGTACCTTTCTTGAGATCGTGTCCAGCCACAGCTTTGCCCAGGCTGCAGAGCGGCTGCATGTGACCCAGACGGCGGTC
>DASUIO010000169.1:0-3357 GCA_036279755.1 Polaromonas sp.
AAATTTTCATACCGTCTCCTTAATCACAACTTAATCGCGGTTTTAAGCCGCAGAAATTTTCAACACTTGATTCCAACATGCAATGCCACCACGCCGCCTGCCATGTTGTGATAGTCCACATGACCAAAACCACCTTTACGCATCATGGCTTTAAGCTCTTCCTGGCCGGGGTGCATGCGAATCGACTCGGCCAGGTACTGGTAGCTTGAATCGTCATTGGCAACCAATTTACCGAGCTTGGGCAATACCTTGAACGAATACCAGTCATAAATCTTTTCCAGCGGCTTGGCCACTTTGGAAAACTCCAGAACCAGCAGCTTGCCACCGGGCTTGAGCACCCGGTTCATTTCACGCAGGGCATCTTCCTTGTGCGTCATGTTGCGCAGACCAAAGGCCACTGTGACCAGATCAAAACTGGCATCAGGAAACGGCAAGTGTTCCGCATCACAAACCAGCGTCGGCAAATTCACGCCGGCGTCCAGCAAGCGGTTGCGGCCTTCCCTGAGCATCGCTTCATTGATGTCGGTGTGCACCACACGCCCACTGGCGCCAACCTTGGGCGCAAAAGCCAGAGCCAGGTCACCTGTGCCGCCGGCAATATCCAGCACCTGCTGGCCCTCCTTGACGTTGGCCACCATCACCGTATAGGCCTTCCAGGCCCGATGCAGTCCCAGCGACATCAGATCATTCATCACATCGTATTTGGTTGCCACGGAGTCAAACACGCCGCGCACGCGGCGAGCTTTATCGTGCTCATCGACGGATTCAAAACCAAAATGAGTACTTGTCATAGAGTCAATGCTAGAGGGCAAAGCCCAAATTGATCACGACAACCCTGCCGTGATTCAAGGTATTGCCGGAATTTATGATGAAAAAACAACAACTCAACCCAAAGTCGCCAGTCCCTGAAGCGAGGGACAGGGAGTTGCACTTGCCGGGAACCCTCAATGCTTGCCGCAGCCAGGCGCACTGGCTTTGATCATGGGTGCATCGCGCTCCACACCCGCGGCCCGCAATCGCTGGTTGTATTCATCCCACAGGCGGTTTTGCTCAGCCCCCATGGCGTACAGGTAGTCCCAGGAGAATATGCCGCTTTCGTGACCATCGGAGAAAATCGGCTTGACGGCGTAGTTGCCAACGGGCTCCAGCTCGACCACATTCACTTCACGCTTGCCGGTTTGCAGGACTTCCTGCCCCGGCCCGTGACCCTGAACTTCCGCGGACGGTGAATAAATACGCATTAGCTCAAACGGTATTTTGAATTCAGCACCGTTTGAGAAGGCGATTTCGAGAATACGGGACTGGCTGTGAACCGTCAGTAGAGTAGGAGTCGGTGACTCAGCTTGAAGACCTGCCATGATGATGCATCACTTTCTGAAAAAATAAACTCAAAGTGTCAAGGCGTCATTTTTTCGACAATCAGCCGGTTGACTTCCAGGCAAAGCGACGCCACAGCCGCCAACTTCTCCACCTCGGGCAAGCGCTGCGGCGCGCTCCAGACCGGCGCCGGATAATGACTGTCCCAGTCGAAGCGGGCCATCACGTGCCAATGCAGATGCGGCACCACATTGCCCAGTGCGGCAAGATTGATCTTACGGGGATGCAGCACGCTACGCAGAATCTGCTCCAACATCACCACAGCATTCATGCAGGTATCGCGTTCAGCCGACGAAAGATCGGAAAACTCAGCCACATGCCGGTTCCAGACCACGCGATAAAAAGCCGGAAAGCCCGCCTCATCGGCCTGGATGATCCGCAACTGCTCGTTGCGGAAAACCAGCAGTCCGCCATCGCTCTCACAGAGCGCGCACCCGGCAGCCTTTTCACTGACGTTCATACCAGAACCCGTTCAATACCGCCGTGGTTGGCCGCATCCACATAGGACGGCAGCCATTCCTTGCCCAGAATCTGCCTGGCCATTTCCACCACGATGTAATCGGCCTCCAACAAGCCGTTTTGCAGATCATCGCCGTAGCGGGTCAGGCCCTGCAGACAGCTTGGGCAGCTGGTGAGTATCTTCACATTGCCAGTCCCGCCGACCGCGCCCGAAGCGCGTAGCGCCGCTTCGCCCTTGCGGATTTCCTCTTCCTTGCTGAAACGCACCTGCGTCGAGATATCAGGCCGCGTCACGCCCAGCGTTCCCGACTCGCCGCAGCAGCGGTCGCTCTTGAGCACCTTGTCACCAATCAGCGCCTTGACCGTCTTCATGGGGTCGCCCAGCTTCATCGGGTTATGGCAAGGCTCGTGGTACAGAAAACCGCCTTGCCCCGCGGGTAAGGTGATGCCCTTTTCCAGCAGATATTCATGAATATCAATCATGCGGCTGCCCGGAAAAATCTTGTCAAACTCATAACCCTGCAGTTGGTCGTAACAGGTGCCGCAACTCACCACCACGGTCTTGATGTCCAGGTAATTGAGCGTATTGGCCACCCGGTGGAACAACACGCGGTTGTCGGTGATCATTTTTTCAGCCTTCTCGAACTGGCCGCTGCCGCGCTGCGGATAACCGCAGCACAGGTAGCCCGGCGGCAGCACAGTCTGCACACCGGCGTGCCACAGCATGGCCTGCGTCGCCAGGCCAACCTGGCTAAACAAACGCTCGGAGCCGCAACCCGGAAAATAAAACACCGCCTCGGTTTCAGCCGTGGTGTTTTTCGGATTACGAATAATAGGCACGTAATCCTTGTCCTCAATGTCAAGCAGCGCCCGTGCCGTCTTCTTGGGCAAGCCACCGGGCATTTTCTTGTTGATGAAGTGAATCACCTGCTCTTTGATAGGCGCTTTGCCCACTGTGGCCGCTGGCTTGGCGGTTTGCTTGCGTGCCAGGCCGCGCAGCAAATCATTGGCCAGGCGCTGAGCCTTGAAACCCATGCCCACCATGGCGCCGCGCATGAATTTGATGGTTTGCGGACTGGTCGCGTTCAGGAAGAACATGGCGACTGCGTTGCCGGGCCGGAAAGACTTCTGGCCCATCTTGCGCAGCAAATTGCGCATGTTCATCGACACCTCGCCAAAATCGATGTCCACAGGGCAGGGCTTCAGGCACTTGTGGCACACCGTGCAATGGTCGGCCACATCCTCAAACTCTTCCCAGTGCTTGATGCTGATGCCGCGCCGGGTCTGCTCCTCGTACAGAAAGGCCTCGACCAACAGCGACGTCGCCAGAATCTTGTTGCGCGGGCTGTACAGCAGGTTGGCACGCGGCACGTGCGTGGCACACACCGGCTTGCATTTGCCGCAGCGCAGGCAGTCCTTCACGCTGTCGGCGATGGCGCCAATGTCGGACTGCTGCATGATCAGCGACTCATGGCCCATCAGACCAAAGCTCGGCGTATAGGCATTGGTCAAATCGGCCGG
>DASUIO010000170.1:0-3681 GCA_036279755.1 Polaromonas sp.
CTGATTTCATGGATAGTATGCGCCCCACCGCCATGGGCCGGCCGGGCCGCATCGCGATGCGCCAGAAGGCCACATCGCCGAGTTTTTTCATCATGGCTTTGGTGTAGTCAGCCTCACCCACGCTGACGCCGCCCGAGGTGATGATGGCGTCGGCCTGCGCAGCCGCGCGGGTAAATGCCGCTTCCAGCAGGGCCGGGTCGTCACGCACCACACCCATGTCGATCACCTGGCAGCCCAGGCGGCTCAGCAGGCCGAAGACGGTGTAGCGGTTGCTGTCGTAGACAGCGCCTTCGCGCGGTGCTTCGCCCAGCGACAGTATTTCGTCGCCGGTTGAAAAATAGGCGACGCGCAGCGGGCGCCATGTTCTCAATGTCTTAAGGCCCAAAGAGGCCGCTAGCCCAAGACGGGCGGGCGTGAGAATCTCACCTTTTTGTAGCGCCGGGTGGCCCTGCGTGAGGTCTTCGCCGCGCAGGCGGCGGTTGTCACCCGCGCGCAGCAATCCGGGCGGAATGCTGATGCGGCTGATTTCAGCGACCTGATTCAGCGTAACGAATTCCTGCGGTACCACGGTGTCCAGGCCCTGCGGCATGACGGCGCCGGTCATGATCTTGACGCACTGGCCAGCCTTAACGGGGCCACCGTTGCCTTGCCAGGCTTTTCCCGCCAGCGCCGTGCCCACCACCTGTAACTCCAGCATGCTGTCTGGCCTCAGCTGCTGGCCATCAAACGCGTAGCCATCCATTGCCGAGTTGTCATGCGGCGGCACATCGAACGGCGATATCACATCGTCAGCCAGCACCCGGCCCAGCGCTTCAAACAGGGGCAGTTCGAGCACATCCCGAACCGGCGTGACCAGCCTCGACAAGAAGGCCAGAACATCGTCGGCCGACATGGCCTGCGGGTCATAGCCCTGCAGTTCGGCGGCAATCTGGTCCAGTGTTTTCATGGCAGCCGCGATTCGAGCTGGTGCAGTTCAGCCAGCGTGTTGGCGTTGAAGAAGCCGCGCGCGTCGTCGCCGGGCTGGTTAAACGGCACTTGAACAGTTTTGTGCTGCGCCGTCCACGCGTCAATTTTTCGGCCGCCGCCCTGCGTAAAACGCACCAGGCTTTCGAGCAGGCCGGCTTTCATCAGGCAAAACACCGGCTGTGGTCTTACTTTTCCGTCTTCTTCGAGCGCAGCGGCTACGGCAATCTCGGCATTTTCCCGCTCCAAGGCCTTCGCCAGGCGCACCACCAGGTCTTGCGGAAACAGCGGGGTGTCGCAGGGCACCGTGAGCAGGTACGGGGTTTCGCAGCGCTCCAGGGCGGTGAGGAAACCGGCCAGCGGCCCGGCGTACTCGCCCAGGCCAGTGCTGTCGGGCCAGACCGGAACGCCAAACGATTCATAGGCGGCCAGGTTGCGGTTGGCATTGATCATGATCTCGCCCACCTGGGGCGACAAGCGCATCAGCGTGTGCAAAGCGAGTGGCACACCATTGAAGTTTTGCAGGCCCTTGTCGGCGCCCCCCATGCGCGAGCCGCGTCCGCCGGCCAGGATAACGCCCGTGATGGCTTCAATGTGCAGCGGGGCACTCATATCACTATTTACCAAATCAACCTCCGATATAGCTCATTTCGACACGTTTGAGTCCATTGTCTGCCGGACTGGAATCTGCAGGCAGGGCCGCGCGCAGTTCCGAATAACGGTCGGTGCGCGCCTGCCAGACGGAGCCCACCGCCGCTGCAATCTGCTCGTCGGAGTAGTCGCCCCGCAGCAGGGCGCGAAAATCATGGCCCTGGCTGGCAAACAGGCATAAAAATAGTTTGCCTTCGGTGGAGAGCCGGGCCCGGTTGCAGTCGTGACAAAAAGCCTGTGTCACGCTGCTGATCACGCCGATTTCGCCGGCGCCATCGGCATAGCGCCAGCGCTCGGCGGTTTCGCCCAGGTAGTTCGGGTCGATGGCCGTGAGGGGGAACTCGGCATTGAGGCGTTCAATGACCTGCTTTGAGGGCATCACCTCGTCCATGCGCCAGCCATTGCTGGCGCCTACATCCATGTATTCAATAAAGCGCAGCACCGCGCCGGAATGGCGGAAATGGCGCGCCATGGGCACAATCTCGGCGTCGTTGGTGCCGCGCTTGACCACCATGTTGACCTTGATGGGCGCCAGGCCGACTTGTCTCGCCACGTCAATGCCCTTGAGCACATCGGCTACCGGAAAGTCCACATCGTTCATGCTGCGAAAGATGGTGTCGTCCAGCCCATCCAGGCTCACGGTAACGCGCTGCAGTCCGGCATCTTTGAGCGACTGCGCCTTTTTGGCGAGCAAAGAGCCGTTGGTGGTCAGCGTGATGTCCAGCGGCTTGCCTTCGGGCGTTTGCAGCCTGGCCAACATTTCAATCAAGGCCTCAATGTTCTTGCGCAGCAAAGGCTCGCCACCCGTCAGCCTGATTTTCTCAACGCCGTGCGCTACAAAAATGCGCGTCAGCCGGGTGATTTCCTCAAAGCTCAGCAGCGAACTGTGGGGCAAGAAGGCGTAGTCCTTGTCAAATACCTCGCGCGGCATGCAGTAGCCGCAGCGGAAGTTGCAGCGGTCTGTCACGCTGATGCGCAAATCGCGCAGCGGCCGACCCAGCGTGTCGCTCAGCAGGCCGGTAGGGGCCAACAGCTGCGCCGGGATAGGTGGCACGCGGCTGGCGTAGCGGATATCTGCCAGAGGAATAACTTTGTGTGCTTTGTTTGTCATGGTGGAAGGCTCTGGCGGAGAATTTACCCTATTCGCTATGCCAGCCGCCGAGGGCATGCCCTTATCCCCAACGCGCGCACGTCATAGTCGGGCCACCCCGGCTGCAATAGCGCTTACACGCAGCGGGCGCCGTCCACCTCAATGCACACGCCGCTGATGAAATCGGCCTCGTCGCTGGCCAAATAAAGGGCGGCGTTGGCCACGTCCAGCGCGGTGGAAAAACGCCCCAGCGGAATGCTGGCCCGGAATCGGGCCTTGCGTTCTTCGTCCAGCGGGCCGCCGGCAAACTCGGCCGACAGGCCTGTGTCGGGGTTGAACACCGGGTTGATGCAGTTCACGCGGATGTTGTCAGGCCCCAGCTCGGCCGCCAGCGATTTCGACGTGGTGATGACCGCGCCCTTGGAGCCGTTGTACCAGGTCAGGCCCGGGCGCGGGCGCACACCGGCCGTCGAGGCAATGTTGATGAAACTGCCGCCGCCCTGGGCCCGAAATACCGGTGTGGCGTGAATGGTTGCGAGGTAAATGCTTTTGACGTTGATCGCATAGCATTTGTCAAAGTCATCTTCACTCACATCGAGTGCCGGCTGGTTGCGATGCGTCCAGCCGGCGTTGTTGATCATCACGTCGAGCTTGCCGTAGCGCTGCACGGCGGCATCCACCAGCGCCTTGACCTCAGCAGACTTCGTCACATCGGCGGCAAAAAACGAGGCCGTGCCGCCCGCCTTGACGATGGCGGCCACCACTTTTTCGCCCAGCGCCACGTTGATGTCATTCACGATGACCTTGGCGCCTTCAGCGGCCAGCCGTTTGGCGATGCCTTCGCCAATGCCGCCGCCTGAACCGGTGACGATGATGGATTTGTCTTTGACCCGCATGGATTGTCTCCAGATTTTTGCTAATACGTGAGCTTATTACATCCCCGGAGCCAAATCCGGGGGACGGGATATCAGTCGTGC
>DASUIO010000171.1:0-4331 GCA_036279755.1 Polaromonas sp.
GCGCACATACATGCTGGCGTACATCTTGCCCGTCGCGTTGCCGGTGTTGATTGTGGCCAGCGTGTACTTCACTTCGGGGAACTCGCGCACGATGGCTTCGGCTTGGCGGGCCTTGGCTTCGGTGGTTTCCAGCGAGGAGCCCACCGGGGTGTAAAAGTTGAGCGAGGTTTCCGAAAAATCAGCCTTGGGCACAAACTCGGTACCCAGCAGCGGCACCATGAAAATACTGGTCACGAAAATCACCACGGCGAGCCCGATGGTCGCCAGTTTGTGAACCAGCGACCAGCGCAAAATGCCCTGGTAGGCATCGCTCAGTGAGTCGGTGGCGTGGTCAAACCAGCCGGTGACGCGGCCAATGGTCTTGTCATAGAAGGTGACCGGTAAATGATGCTTGCCATGCGCTTCGATCGACGGGTCGTGCCAGAGGCTGGACAGCATCGGGTCCAGCGTGAAGCTCACGAACATCGAGATCAGTACGGCCGCCACAATCGTGATGCCGAACTCGTGAAAAAACTTGCCGATGATGCCGCCCATGAAACCGACCGGCAAAAACACCGCGACGATGGAAAAAGTGGTGGCCAGCACGGCCAGGCCGATCTCCTGCGTGCCATCCAGCGAAGCCTGGTAGGGCGCTTTGCCCATCTGCACATGCCGCACAATGTTCTCGCGCACCACAATCGCATCGTCAATCAGCAGCCCGACGCACAGCGACAGTGCCATCAGCGTGATCATGTTGATGGTGAAGCCGAACAAATTCATGAACAGGAAAGTGCCAATGATGGAAATCGGCAGCGTCACTCCGGTAATCACCGTGGAACGCCATGAATTGAGGAATAAAAACACGATCAGCACCGTCAGCAGCGCGCCTTCGATCAGCGTGCGGCGAACGTTTTCAACCGCCACGCGAATCGGCCGCGCGCCGTCGGTAACCAGCTCCAGCCGCGCGCCCGGCGGCAGCAGCGGCTGCATTTCGGCGACGGCCTTGTTCAGTCCGTCCACCACCGCAATGGTGTTTTCGTCCTGGGCTTTTTGCACGCTCACCAGCAAGGTGCGCTGGCCGTTGTACAGCGCCAGGCTGTCGAGTTCCTGCGCGCCGTCGGCAATCCGGGCGACCTGGTTCACGGTGATGGACGCACTGCCGCCCGATGCCAGGCCTTTGCGCGCCACGATGATCTTGCCAAAGTCTTCGGGCCGCTTCATGCGTGCATCGATCTTGACCACGCGTTCCTGCGCCAGCGAGCGGATGGCACCGACAGGGAGGTCCTGGTTTTCGCTGCGCACCGCGTTGACCACCTGCTCGGCCGTGATGCCGAGCGATTCCATGGCTTGTGGATTGAGGTAGATGTTGATCTCGCGCTTGGTCCCCCCCACCAGCGTGACAGAGCCTGCGCCGCGGACGTTTTCAAGGCGTTTTTTTAGCACCTGGTCGGCCCAGTTGGTCAACTCCACAGCATCCAGACCCTTGCCTTTGGCCGGCTCTGGCAACACGGCGACCGACCAGATGGCGCGGCTTGCCGGGTCAAAGCGCAGGACGCGTGGCTCCTTCACTTCGCTACGAAAGCTGGGCCGGATCGCCGCAATTTTTTCGCGCACATCTTCTGCCGCCTTGCGTCCGTCAATGTAGAGCTGAAACTCGATGATGACGGTGGCCTGGCCTTCATAGCTGCGCGAGGTCAGGGCACTGATACCGGCAATCGAATTGACGCCTTCTTCAATCTTCTGGGTGACTTCGCTTTCAACAACCTCGGGCGAGGCACCGGGGTAGTCGGCCGTGATGACCACCACCGGAAAGTCCACGTTGGGGAACTGGTCCACCTGCATGCGCTGGTAGGAAAAAAGCCCGAGCACCACGATGGCCAGCATGACCATCGTGGCAAACACCGGATTCTTGAGACTGACCTGGGTAAACCACATGGGCTGTGTGCCTCAAGGCGCCGCTTTGGTGGGCGCCGGGCTGCTTGTCGCGGGGCTGGCCTGCGTGGCGGCCATGGGTGTAAACCGGACCTGGGTGCCTTCTCGCAAAGGGCCGATTTCGCCGCGTATCACCAGCGTACCTTCGGCCAGGCCCTTGACGGCGACCACCGCTTCGCTGCCCGCCATGCCGCGCGCCCCGAGCTCAACGGCCCGATGCACCACTTGACCGTTTTCAACCATCTGCACGTAAGGCGCGGGCTTGTCGGTGCGCACAGCGCCGACCGGCACCGACAGCCGAGAGGCCCGTGCCGTGCCGAGCGTGCCTTGGGCGAACAGGCCCTGACGCAGGGGCAGGGCGGTGCCGCCGCTGGCGTTGTCAATGCTCAGGTAAACCAGCACGCTGCGGCTGCCGGCCTGCGCGCTGGGGTTGATGCGAACGACCTGGGCCTTGATGGCTTGCTGGCTGCCTTCAATCTGCAACTCGGCGCTCTGGCCCACGCGCACTTCCATGGCGTCGCCGGCGCTCAAGGCGGCTTCCAGTTCAAGCTGGCTCAACTCGACCACTTCGACAATTTTGGCATCCACGCCGACGCGCTCGCCGGGCTGCGCCAGCCGCTGCGACACCTGGCCCGAAATGGGCGCTTTCAGCACCGTGTCAGCGACCGATTTCGCGGCAATCTCGGTGGCAGCCAGTGCCGCTCGGTAGGTGGCTTGCGCGGCATTCAGGTTAGCCAGCGACGTGTCCAAGGCTGTCCTGGAGATGAAGCCCTGGTCCACCAGCGCCTTGTTGTTGTCGTACTGCCGTTGCACCACCTCCACCTGGGCCTTGGCGGATTCAGCCTGCTGCCTGGCCTGCTGCACGCGCGCGAGATACTCGCTGGCCTCAATGCGTGCAATCACCTGACCCGCCTTGACGAAATCGCCTTCGCGCACCGTCAGGTCCTGAAGCTCGCCCGCGACTCTGGCCTTGATCATGGCGGAATTGACGGCCTTGAGTGAACCCGACACCGCCAGCCCCTGCAGCATTTCACGGGTCTGGGCCTTGACCACATCGGTAGCGGCGAGCTCTACCAGGCTCTGGTCCCTGGCTGCGCTGGCAGTGGCCAGCGCCTGCTGCTGGGCCTTGCGTGCCGAGAGCGCGCGCAGCACACCGCCCGCAACGAGCAGGATGATGACAAAGGCTAACGCCCATTTGATCCAGCGCTTCATGCCTTTGCCTTCTCGGGGCCTTGATCTGGATTGTCAGGCGAAGTGCTCAGGCCATACAAAAGCGTGCTCAATTGCGCGGCGATGTATTTTTTTGGATCCATCCCGATATGGTCCGGTACGCAAACACATAGGGAGTGTCTGGCCAGAATCAGGAAGATCATGGGGGCCACCACGCTGTAAACGGCATAGTCCAGATCAATCTTGCGGAATTCGCCGCGATCCATTCCGCGCTGCAGAATGCGGCGGATCAAGGCATGGCCTGGCCGTATGACCTCCTGCTGGTAAAAGGCGGCAATCTCCGGGAAATTCCTGGCTTCGCTCACCATCAGCTTGCTGAGGCCCGAGGCCCGGGTGGCCCCCACGCGCTCCCACCAACTGCTCATGCAATAACCCAGCATCTCGGGGGTGCTGCCTTCAAAGGCTTCAAACTCGTCGTTCCATTCCTTGAGGTGGCCGGAAATGTTTTCACACACCATCGCCTTGAACAGCTCTTCCTTGCTCTGAAAGTAGAGAAACAGCGTGCCCTTGGAAACCCCGGCGCGCGCGGCGACTTCTTCAACACGGGTGGCGGCAAAGCCTTTTTCAACGAAGAGGTCGAGCGCCGCATCGAGCAGTTCGCCCGGACGTGCTTCTTTGCGGCGCTCGCGCTTGGCGCTGGATGCGGTGGACTTGTCGCAGAATGATTTGGAGAGTGGCATTGTTACTGACTGGCTGGTTAGTAATGTAGCTTTTTACTTTCCGAGCGTCAACCTGGCTGTCCCAATGCCCCCACCGCAGGCGGCTGCACGCCACTTCCAAACCGCTCAACCCGTCATAGGGGAATAAGGTGGGCTACGGCGAGCGCCAGCCACTCGCGCAACACTTCCCGTGAAGCCAGCAGGCCGTTCGCAAAGGGCAGCCATTCCAGAAGATCACGCTCGAGCGGAAGGATGAAGCCAGTAGGCGCCGGCGTCACGGTCAGGCCCGCCCGCTCAAACGCGGCAACAGCGTGCGGCATGTGCCACGCATCCGTTACCAGCGCAATGCGCTGCACGCCGTCACGCTGCAGCAGCGGTGCCAGAGGCGGTAAGGCCAGGCTGGTCAGCAGGGGTTTGAGTGCGCCAAAATCCACTGGTTGCTGCAAAACAAATAGCTGCTCATTCCCGACGTGATTGGGCGAGAGCCTTAAAGGGCCACAAGAAAGTTAGAAAAAAGCCTGCAATCCCGTC
>DASUIO010000172.1:0-3107 GCA_036279755.1 Polaromonas sp.
AGCGTGATGGTGTGCGCCATGATTTCGCTCATCAGGCTCATCACGCAGAACTCAAACGTTTTCTTGATCTCCAAATGCCGCTCCATGAAGGCAACCCACTCCTGCAGGGGCAGCTTTGCAACCCGCGCCTTGGTGACACAAACAATGCTGTACGGTGTCGGTGTTTTCAGGCACCACGCGGCATAGCTGGTTTCCATGTCACGCTCATCCGCAAACCGCAGGATCATTTCCTTGGCCTGCTGATTCGTGACCACCCGCTTCAGAATTCCGTCAAGGATGAAGTACTGCTCCATCTCATGCACGCCCTGGTGCAGCAAAATATCACCTTTATGACAATCAACCACGATCAGGTGCGGTTTGAGTTCGTCGCACTGACTCTCACTCATTCCCTTCAGTAAAACGTTTTGCCTGAGTTGGATACGAATGATATTTTTTTCCGGATGATTTTCAACTGAAGACATAAGTAGACACGAGTAGGCATGGGTGGGAAAAGTTGATTATGGAGCCGCAACTAATGTCTCGAAAATTGACCGTGGTCAATGGCGGAACCTGCATCGTTTCCTATGATACCCCCGACGGTGCAAATGACTCATCTGAGCACACGAGCGAGGCGGCGAAATCCACCGTTGGGAGCATTGATTTAGATCAACGTTTTTTCTGGAGCTGACTCATACTGCCAGCCGCGTTGCACCACCTTTTCGAAATCAAAGGAATAGAAAATTTCATCATGACAAACGACACGCAATCACCAGCACAAACCGACGGGTTTCATCTCGTCATCGACGCCCTGAAACTTAACGGGATATCCAACATCTATGGCTTGCCAGGCATTCCGGTCACGGACCTGACCCGCATGATGCAGGCTGAAGGTATGCGCGTGATTTCGTTCCGCCACGAGCAGAACGCTGGCAACGCCGCCGCCATTGCCGGCTTCATGACCGGCAAGCCAGGCATCTGCCTGACCGTGTCCGCCCCCGGCTTCCTGAACGGTCTCACGGCACTCGCCAACGCCACCACCAACTGCTGGCCCATGATCCTGATCTCCGGCTCTTCCGAGCGCGAGATCGTCGACCTGCAGCAGGGTGACTACGAAGAGATGGACCAATTGGCCATCGCCAAGCCCCTGTGCAAGGCGGCGTTCCGCGTGCTCAATGCCGAAGATATCGGCGTGGGCATTGCGCGCGCCATCCGCTCAGCTGTCTCCGGCCGTCCGGGCGGCGTCTACCTCGACCTGCCTGCCAAGCTGTTCGGGCAAGCCATGGACGCCGCGGCTGGCAAGGCCTCGCTGATCAAGGTTGTCGATGCCGCTCCGCGCCAGATCCCGGCGCCCGATGCCGTGCAACGCGCCCTGGACCTGCTCAAGGGCGCCAAGAAGCCCCTGATCCTGCTGGGCAAGGGTGCGGCTTACGCCCAGGCTGACGCCGACATCCGCGCTCTGGTCGAGAAGACCGGCATCCCCTATCTGCCGATGTCCATGGCCAAGGGCCTGCTGCCCGACACGCACGAGCAGTCGGCCTCGGCCGCCCGCTCCTTCGTGCTGCCGGAAGCCGACGTCGTGGTGCTGATCGGTGCGCGCCTGAACTGGCTACTCTCGCATGGCAAGGGCAAGACCTGGGGCGGTAAGGGCCATAAAAACGCGGGTGGCCAGAAGTTCATCCAGATCGACATCTCCCCGACCGAGGCGGACAGCAATGTGGCGATCGATGCACCGCTGGTCGGTGATATTGGTTCCTGTGTCTCGGCCCTGCTGGCCGGCATGGGTTCGAACTGGGCCAAGCCGCCGGCCGAATGGCTGAACGCCGTCGCCGAGCGCAAGAACAAAAACGTCGCCAAGATGGCCGAGACCCTGGCCAAAGACCCGTCGCCGATGAACTACCACAGCTCGCTCAACGTGGTGCGCGACATCATCAAGGCCAACCCGGACGCCATGCTGGTCAACGAAGGCGCCAACGCGCTGGACTTTACCCGCAGCATCGTCGACATGTACAAGCCGCGCAAGCGCCTGGACGTCGGCACCTGGGGCGTGATGGGCATCGGCATGGGCTTTGCTGTGGCAGCTGCCGTGGAAAGCGGCCAGCCCGTCATCGCCATCGAGGGTGACAGCGCCTTTGGCTTCAGCGGCATGGAGGTCGAGACCATCTGCCGCTACAACCTGCCGGTCTGCATCGTCATCCTGAACAACAACGGCGTCTACCGTGGCGACGAAGTCAACCCGACGGGCGGCAAGGATCCATCGCCCCTGGTGTTCGTCAAGGGCGCACGCTACGAAAAACTGATGGAAGCCTTCGGCGGTGTCGGCGTGCTCGCCAACACCCCGGCCGAGTTGCGCCAAGCCATGGAAGAAGCCATCAAGTCGCGCAAGCCGACGCTGATCAACGCCGTCATCGACGAGGGCGCTGGCACCGAAAGCGGTCGTATCACCAGCCTGAACCCGAAAACCGCCGCGAAGAAGCAGTAAGTCAGAGCAAGTTGCAACACTCCACCTTTCTCAGGTGGGGTCTGCATTCTTGAGCAGGACCCTGGCGCGGCTCAAGAGCCCAGTTAACCCATTACATCAACGAGGAAACGACAGTTATGAACAAACCCCTAAACGGTATCAAGATCATCGACTTCACGCACGTGCAAGCCGGCCCGGCCTGCACCCAGATGCTGGCCTGGTTCGGTGCTGACGTGATCAAGGTGGAGCGCCCCGGCTCCGGCGACGTGACGCGCAGCCAGCTGCGTGACATCCCCGACGTCGATGCGCTGTACTTCACCATGCTCAACAGCAACAAGCGCTCCCTGACCCTGGACACCAAGCAGCCAGAAGGCAAAGCGGTACTGGAAAAGATGATCAAGGAATTCGACGTGATGGTCGAAAACTTCGGCCCAGGCGCACTTGACCGCATGGGCTTTACCTGGGAACGCATCCAGGAGCTCAACCCCAAGATGATCCTGGCCTCGGTCAAGGGCTTCAGCGATGGTCACGAATACGAAGATTTGAAAGTCTATGAAAACGTGGCACAGTGCGCCGGCGGCGCGGCTTCCACCACCGGCTGGTGGAAAGGCGAGCAATCGGGTCCGCTGGTTTCTTCCGCCGCCCTGGGCGACACCAACACCGGCATGCA
>DASUIO010000173.1:0-3477 GCA_036279755.1 Polaromonas sp.
CGCCGCGTCGGCATCCACTGCCTTGTCATCCACCGCTTCGGAATCTGCCCGGTCCGATGGCTTGGCGTCGGAGTCATCGGCCGACGCCGTATGCACCAGCTCGGGCCTGCCCGGCGGCGCATCAACGTCCATGACCTTGACTTCATGGCGTTCCTGCAGCGCCTGCTTCCATCCTGCCGGATCAAAATCGTCAGCAATGTCCGATGCGGGCACCACGGCAGCAGTCGCCGCTTCCTCTGGTTGCGCCAGGCCTTCCGGCGCCTCTGGTTCTTCGGCGTTCTGCACCCACGGCGCCTGCTGAACCGCTGGCTCGTCATCAGGTGTCAAGGCTGAAGGCGCAAGCTCCGCAGCTTCATCCGGTAGCAGATGGGCTGATGCATCGAAGACTTCGGCGCAATGCCCGCATCGCACCCAGCCCTGCGCGACTTTGAGTTGATCGGCCACGACTTTGAACATCGTTCCGCAAGCGGGACAGCGCGTAATCAGGGTCATTTAGCGCTGTATTGTAGGGGGTGGTTAACGGCAATCCGCCGCCTGGAGCCTGGATGAGCGGGTATTGGAGGCCCGCTCAGAAGTCCGCGGTCATCAAGATCCAGCCATCTTGCTCGTTGTGCACCTTGAGTTGGCAATATGGTGCGTAGGCCGCTTTCAGTTCATCGGCCTGGCGCTCCAGAATACCTGCGAGCACCAGATGCCCGCCTTTTTCAACATGCGCGCACAGCAGCGGCGCCAGCACTTTCAAAGGCGTTGCCAAAATGTTGGCAAGCACGGTCTGGTAGGCGCCGACTGCCCTGTCGGGCAAGCCCGCATGCAGGGTCACATGATTGGCCTCGGCATTGGCGCGTGTGGATTCGATAGCGGCTTCGTCAATATCGACAGCATCAATGTCCACCGCCCCAAACTTGGCGGCGCCTATGGCCAGAATGCCTGAGCCGCAACCGTAGTCAAGAACCCGACCCAGCGGCTTGCCCGCTGCGCCCTGCTCAGCTATCCAGCGCAGGCACATGCCTGTGGTCGGATGGGTTCCTGTGCCAAAAGCCAAGCCCGGATCCAGCCGTATCACTTGCCTGGCTTGCGCGGGGGGCTCATGCCAAGTCGGCACGATCCAGAATTCTGGTGTGATCTGTACCGGCGTGAACTGCGATTGCGTCAACCGCACCCAGTCCTGCTCGGGTACGGCTTGAATCGCCACCAGTTGGCAAGCACCAAAAAAGTCCTGGGCCGCGAGCACTGCGGCGGCATCCCGCGCCAGGGCCTCGGTGGCAAACAGCGACACCATGCGCGAGCGCTCCCAGCCCGCTTGGGGCGGCGGCATGCCGGGCTCACCAAACAGCGCCTGCTCGGCCGGTGTCTGCGCATCGGCATCTTCAACCGAAACGCTGAGCGCGTCCAGTGCCTCCAGCGCCTCACTGAGTGTTTCGACTTCGTCAACGGGCGCCAGCAAAATCAGTTCAAACATGCTCATCGGAAGGCCTTAGCGTTCACGCTTGGACAACCATTCTTCAAGGTAGTGGATGTTGGTGCCGCCGTCCATGAACTTGGCGTCAACCATGAGTTCGCGGTGCAGCGCAATATTGGTGTTGATGCCTTCAACCACGGTTTCGGACAAAGCCGTGCTCATGCGCGCCAGTGCCTGCTCGCGCGTATCGCCGTGAACAATGATCTTGCCAATCATCGAGTCGTAATTGGGCGGAACGAAGTAGTTGGCATAAATATGCGAATCCACCCGCACCCCGGGGCCACCCGGTGTGTGCCAGGTCGTGATGCGTCCTGGCGAAGGAATGAACTTATAGGGGTCTTCCGCGTTAATGCGGCATTCAATCGCGTGGCCTTTGAGCTGGATCATGCGCTGGGTAAAGGGCAGCTTTTCACCGGCCGCCACCATGATCTGGGTTCTCACGACATCAATGCCCGTGATCCACTCAGTGACTGGGTGTTCCACCTGCAGGCGGGTATTCATTTCGATGAAATAGAACTCGCCGTTTTCGTAGAGGAATTCGAAGGTGCCGGCACCGCGGTAACCAATTTTCTTGACGGCCGCCACACAGCGGTCACCGATTCTTTCAATCTGCTTGCGCGGAATACCCGGTGCTGGCGCTTCCTCGATGATTTTTTGATGACGGCGCTGCATGGAGCAGTCTCGCTCACCGAGCCAGACCGCGTTTTTGTACTGGTCGGCCATGATCTGGATTTCAATGTGCCGCGGGTCCTGCAGGAATTTCTCCATGTAGACCTCGGGGTTGCCGAACGCTGCGCCGGCTTCAGCTTTGGTGGTCTGCACCGCATGCAGCAGGGCCGCTTCGGTGTGCACCACGCGCATGCCGCGCCCACCACCGCCGCCAGCGGCCTTGATGATCACGGGGTAGCCGATCTGCTTGGCCGTGCGCTTGATGATGGCCGGGTCGTCAGGCAACGTGCCCTCGGAGCCGGGCACGCACGGCACACCGGCCTTGATCATGGCCTGCTTGGCCGACACCTTGTCGCCCATCAGGCGTATCGATTCCGGAGACGGGCCAATGAACTTGAACCCGCTCTTTTCAACGCGTTCGGCAAAGTCGGCGTTCTCGCTCAGGAAACCGTAGCCGGGGTGAATGGCTTCGGCGTCAGTGACCTCAGCCGCTGAAATAATGGCGGGCATATTGAGGTAGCTATGGGCCGAAGCCGCGGGCCCGATGCACACCGACTCGTCAGCCAGCTTGATGTATTTCGCCTCACGGTCCGCCTCGGAATACACCATCACGGCCTTGATGCCGAGCTCGCGGCAGGCACGCTGGATCCTCAAAGCGATCTCGCCACGGTTGGCGATCAGTATTTTTTTGAACATGCGTCTAAGAGCCTGGTCTGGCTGGTTTGGCAAGCGGGCAGCGCGCCCACTTACTCAATAATGAAGAGCGGCTGCCCGTATTCCACGGCCTCGCCATTTTCCGAAAGAATCCTGGTGATGGTGCCGGCCTTGTCGGCTTCGATCTCGTTGAGGATCTTCATGGCCTCAATGATGCAGATCGTCTCGCCTTCCTTGACCACACTACCGACCTCGACAAAGGCCTTGGCCCCGGGACTGGCGGATCGGTAAAAAGTGCCCACCATGGGCGACTTGACGGTGTGACCCACGGGAGCCGCTGGCGCGGCATCGGCGACTACAGGTGGGGCAGCCAACGGGGCTGCTACCATGGTCACAGCAGGCTGCTGCATCATGACAGGCGCGCCACTGGATTTGACAATGCGTACCTTGCCTTCGGCTTCGGTAATCTCAAGTTCAGACACATTGGACTCTGAAACCAGGTCGATCAGTGTCTTGAGTTTTCTTAGATCCATAGATTCTCTCCAACGACGGTAGATGCTGGCGCGAGGATTTCAACGCGCAGCCTTGAATTTATCTGGAAGGCGGCCTGAACACCTTGGTGAAACCGTTCTTCCTTCTTTTTCCGCTTACGCTCTGCTTTTACGCGTTAAAGCGCTTATCAGCCAAGTATTACG
>DASUIO010000174.1:0-9163 GCA_036279755.1 Polaromonas sp.
CTGGAGGAGCTGTTTCGCGGCACGCTCACGCAAACCAGCGTTTACCCGCGCGAGGTGGTGGTGCGGGCTTTGGCACTCAACGCGGCCAGCGTGGTGCTGGCGCACAACCACCCGAGCGGCGCAGCGCAGCCCTCGCGCGCCGACGAGGCGCTGACGCAAACGCTCAAAGCCGCCTTGAGCCTGGTCGACGTGCGCGTGCTCGACCACTTTGTGGTGACAAGTACCCAGGCCGTCTCGATGGCCGAGCTGGGACTGCTTTAGCATTCATCCATTCAGCATCTGGCCGCCACACCCCTCCCTACCATGCCCACGCCAGCCCCCAAACGTCTCAAACACCTTCCGATCAGGGATTTGAAAGATCTCAAAATCGTTAAGCGCGAGATCGAGGCGCGCGCCAAACTGAAACAGGAGCACCTTGCGGCGCGCCTGGCTGCCGCAGCGAAAGCCAAAGCCGAAAAGGAACTATTTTCGCGCGCCATCGGTCCCGTCAAGGCCTTGTCGGCCAAACACCTGCCTGGCCACAGGGCGAGACCGCAGCGGATCCCGCCCGCCCCCATCCCGGCGCAAAAGCAGCGCGACGAGCTGGCCGTGATGCGCGAAGCCATCTCGGATGACTTTGACGTGGAAAGCCTGCTCGACACCGACGAAGCGCTGAGTTTTCGCCGCCCCGGCATGGGGCTGGACGTCGTGCGCAAGCTGCGCCGGGGCAACTGGAGCATTCAGCGCCAGCTCGACCTGCACGGTTTCCGCCGCGAAGACGCACGCGAAGCGCTGGCGGCTTTTATCCGCGAGGCCAACAAAGCCGGCCTGCGCTGCGTGCGCGTGGTGCACGGCAAGGGGCTGGGTTCGCCCGGCAAAACCCCGGTGCTCAAGGGCAGGGTACAAGGCTGGCTGATTCAAAAGCAGGAAGTGCTGGCCTTTGTGCAGGCCCGGCCCGCCGAGGGCGGCGCAGGGGCGCTGGTGGTGTTGCTGGCGCAGAGTTGAATACTGGCGATCGTAAGTAGCTATGTTTTTAATAGCATAAAGCATCGGTACAAAACTGGATTTCAGTCAGCGCGATTTCTCATCCAGTCCGCCGTCTGGAAAAACGAGGCGTTGAGCCGGCTGCGCAATGCTTCGTCCACGCCGGTTTCACGCATCGCCTGGTCCATGCAGGCCAGCCACTGGTCGCGCTCCTTGATGCCGATGGTGCCGCCGCCTGTTTGTTGAGGCATGTGGCGCTGGCGCAGGCGCGGGTGGCCGAAGCGCTCGGTGTAATGCTGCGGCCCGCCCAGCCAACCGCACAGAAACCAGAACAGGCGCTGCCGGGCGTTGTCCAGCGTGCTGCCGTGCGCAGCCCGCAGCACGGTGTAGGTGGGCTCCAGTTCCATCAGGTCGTAAAAGCGCTCGACCAGCGCCTTGACTCGGGTCTCGCCGCCTATCCAGGCAAACGGGGTTTCAAACGGCGGGCTGCCGGGTGGTTTTTCTTCGATGTGCAGGGTCATGAGGTCTTGATTAACTTATTGGGCTTTGCGCAAGGTTTCCACCACCGGCGTATTGAGTACAGAGCGCAAGCCCCACCAGCCCGCGGCCAGCGCCAGGGCTGCGCCCGCCAAACTACCGAAGATCGGCACCGTCCAGGAGCCTGTCCAGTTGAAGCCAAACACATAGCGCGCCAGAGCCCAGCCCACGGCCAGTGCCACCAGCGAAGCCAGGAAACCAGCGAGCAGGCCGACACCGGCCAACTCGGCGCGCTGCACCTGGCGCAGCAAAGAAGCACGCGCACCGACGGCGCGCATGATGGCAAATTCCCGGGCGCGTTCCTCGCGCGTGGCTGTGATGGCCGCAAACAGCACCACCAGCCCCGCAGCCAGCGTGAAGCCAAACAGAAATTCCACCGCGCGAATCACCTGGTCGAGCACCCGCTGCACCTGGTTCAGCGTGCTGCTCATATCGACATTGGTGATGTTGGGAAAGGCTTTGACCAATTGGTTGTCAAAGCTTTGTGGCCGGGTTTGCCCGCTGGGCGTCATGCTGTCGTAAGGCTGGGGCTCGGGCGCGCGAAAGGCGCTGATGTAGCTCACCGGCACGTCGGCCAACTGGGCTACCGGGTAAATGACAAAAAAGTTGACGCGCATGGAGCCCCAGTCGACCTTGCGCAGGCTGGTGATGGTGGCGTCGCTGAGCTGACCGGCCATGTCAAAGCGCAGGCGGTCGCCGAGCTTGAGGCCGAGCGTCTCGGCCAGGCCTTCTTCCACACTGATGGCGTCTTTTTCACCGGCGCTCCAGCGGCCCGCCACGACCCGGTTGTGGCTGGGCTGCTGGGCACTGTTGGACAGGTTGAACTCGCGGTCAAGCAGGCGTTGGGCGCGCTCGTCTGCAAAGTCATCGGGCGTCACGGCTTTGCCGTTGATCGCCACCAGGCGGCCGCGGATCATGGGATACCAGTCGAACTTTTTCACGCCGCCCGCGCGAAGCGCCTGCTGGAAGGCCTCGCCTTGCTCGGGCTGCACATTGATCACAAAACGATTGGGCGCATCGGGCGGCGTGGCCTGGCGCCAGCTGCTGATCAGGTCGGTACGCAAAAGAACGAGCAGCATCAGGGCCAGCAGGCCCACGGCCAGCGCGCTGATTTGCACCACGGCAAACATCGGGCGCGCCGACAATTGCCGCGTGGCCAGCACCATCCAGCGCGGTGCGGTAGCCTCGTTGACGCTGGCGCGCAGCAATTTGACCGCGAGAAAACTGGCGACGGCAAACACCAGCACGGCAGCCAGAAATCCGCCCACCGCAATCAAACCCAGCTTCAGGTCACTGCTGGCGGCCAGCAACAGCGCGGCAAAACCGGCCATGCCGACGCCCAGCACCGCCAGCGAGGCCGGTTTGAGGTTGCCGACATCGCGGCGAATCACGCGCAGCGGCGGCACCTGAGCCAGCTGCAGCACTGGCGGCAGGCCAAAAGCCAGTAGCAGCGTCAGGCCCATGCCCATGCCAAACATCACGGGCCAGAGCGTGGCGGCGGGCAGTGCGGTTTCGACCAGTCCGGCGAGCAAAAGCACAAAGCCGTAATGCACCGCAAAGCCCAGGGCCACGCCCAGCGCGCTGGCGAAAAGCCCCGCCAGCACAAACTCAACACCGTAGGCCAGCGCAATGGTGCGCTGCGGCTGGCCCAGCACGCGCAGCATGGCGCAGTCGTCCAGATGTTTGGCGGCAAAGCTGCGCGCCACAATCGCGACCGCCACAGCGCTGAGCAAGGCGGACAGCAGCGCGATCAGATTAAGAAATTTTTCGGCGCGCTCCAGCGTCTGGCCCATGGCCGGGCTGCCGCCTTCCAGTGACTCCAGCCGGGCGCTCCGAATGCCGGACGGTGCACCCGGTCTTTTGATTTCGTCGGTCGCCCACTTCACATAGGCTTTGACAGCCTGGTCATCTCCCGCCACGGCAAAGCGGTAACTGGTGCGGCTGGCGGGCTGGATCAGGCCGGTAGCGGCCACATCAGCCTGATTGACCATCACGCGCGGTGAAAAACTGATGAAGCCCGCACCACGGTCAGGCTCCTGAACAATGATGCGGGTCAGCGTGAAGCGGGCATTGCCCATCAGCAGGGTTTGGCCCAATTTGAGACCCAGCGCATCGAGCAGCGACGCATCGGCCCAGGCAGTGCCCGGCGCCGGTATCTCACGGGTCGCCTGGCCAGCGCTTCCCATGCTGTCGGCTACTTTCATGCTGCCGCGCAGGGGGTAGCCCTCGGGCACGCCCTTGAACGCCACCAGCTTGCTGGCGCCGCCCTCTTCATCGCGAGCGCGGCCCATGGTCGGAAACGTCACGGTGGAAACGGCGCTCAGGCCCAGCGCCCGGGCCTTGGCGATGAAGGCCGCGGGGGTCTCGCCATCGCTGCGGACCACGGCGTCGCCGCCCAGCAGTTGCCGGGCATCCCGCTGCAACCCGCCATTAAGCCGGTCGGCAAAAAAACCAACGGCGGTGAGGGCGGCTACTGCCAGCGTGACAGCCACGATCAGCAGGCGCAATTCGCCAGCCCGCAAATCGCGCAACAGGGTTCGCCAGCCAAGTTTCAAGAAAAGGGGGGTCATGATCTGACCTTAGCGCAGAAAGGGTAACCGGGACGCCGCGAGGGCCTGCGGCGCATGAGCCAGGTTCACCCTAACCCTCTCCCGAAGGGCGAGGGGACAATGCCAGGCCCGGCTGCAGCTTCAGGCGCTGCGCCTGGGTGTAGCAGACAAAGCGCTTATTGGTCGCGCGGCCAATCGCGCACAGGCCGACTGATTGCGCGACCTGATGACCCATCTGCGTGATGCCGCTGCGCGAAACCACAATCGGAACCCCCATCTGCGCCGACTTGATGACCATTTCACTGGTCATACGGCCCGTGGTGTAGAACACAGGGTTCGCGCTGTTTACTGGCTTTTCAAGCTGCATCCACATCCAGCCCGCGATGGTGTCCATCGCGTTGTGCCTTCCGACATCTTCCACAAACAGCAGCATCTCGGGTTCCGCCGGCGCCGTGTCAAACAACGCGCAGGCATGCACGGATCCGGCGGACTTGTAGGTGGTCTCTTTCAGGCGGATGGTGTTGACCAGCCCATACAGCTGGCTTTGCGTGATGCTGGCGCTGTGGGGCAGCTTGATCTGGTCCACCTCATCCATCAGGCCGCCAAACACGCTGCCCTGCCCGCAGCCGGTGGTGACCACACGTCGGGAAGTTTTTTCCTCGATGTTTTCAATGCCCTGGCGGGTTTTGACAGCGGCAACGCCCACGTCCCAATCGACCGTGATGGACTCGATGTCTGTGACCTCCCTGACCAGCCGCTGGTTGCGCAGATAGCCGAGCACCAACAGCTCAGGGTGTGCGCCCAGCGTCATGAGGGTGACCAGCTCGCGCTTGTCGACATACACCGTGAGCGCGCGTTCGGCAGGAATGGAGACTTTGAGCTGCTCGCCATATTCATTGACGGCATCAATCTCGCAAGTCAAGGGGGCTTGAGCGAGCGTCAGGCGGGGTAAGGGCAAGGTCATTGTTGGAGACTACAACAAAAAAGGCCGAACCTGAGCGGTCCGGCCTTTGAGTGGGGATGAGGTCTCAGGGTTTTTTGACAGGTGCAATCGCCGCAGCAGGCGTTTTGCTACTGGGCGGGCTGGCTGCGGTGGCCGCTGGTGAATGCGCGCCGGATGCTTCAAGCGGCTTGGCCGCTTCGGGCGGTGGGTACACAAAAGCGCCCGGCTCAGCACAGGCGGGCGTCGCTGTTGCTGGCTTGGTTTCCTTGCCTGCAGCCTTGGCCGACTTGAAGTAGGCGGCCGCCACTGCGTCTTGCGACTTGCACAACTGATAAACATCCACCTTGCCGGCCCAGGCCGCCTTGGCGGCTGCCTCGGCGGCTTTGGCCTTGGCTTCATCGGTGGGTGGCGGAAGTTTGGCCAGCGCCAGCGCAGAGGCACCGGCCAGTAGACCCAGAATCAAAAGTTTTTTCATAAAATTCTCGCTCTTTATATCTGGACTGTCTGGCTTGGGGAAACAGGCTCACTGCGCTGGGCGGAAATACGGCCTGCCTTCACATCGTCATACCAGAGCTCATGGTGCTCCCTGGCCCAGGTTTCGTCGACATAGCCGGTTTTCATGCCTTGGTAGGCGCCCTGCATGCCGATGGTGCCCAGATAAATGTGTGCCATGAACATGGCAATCATCAGAATGTTGGACACCGAATGCACCATGTGCGCCACCTGCATGGTGCTGCGCTCGTAGCTCAGGCCGGGCAACAGCTTGTCCATGGCCAGACCGGAGGCCACCACAATCACACCCAGCACAAACACGCCAGCCCAGAACATGACCTTCGCACCCGCGTTGATCCTGCCCGATTTGACTGGGTGCCCGGACAGCATGCCGCCGCCCTTGAGCAGCCAGTTCAGGTCTCCCTTGGCCGGCAGGTTATCGCGCATGAAGGTCACGATGATGACAAGCAGAGAAACGGCAAACACCGGGCCGGCGAAGTTGTGCAGGTTTTTCAAGGCATAGGTGAGCCAGCCAAACAGCGTGAGCCCCATCACCGGCAGCAAAAAGAACTTGCCAAATGCCATGACGATGCCCGAGATGGCCAGAATGGAAAACGCAATGGCATTCGCCCAGTGTGCCGAGCGCTCGAACGGTGTGAAGCGTTCGATCATGCGGCCCGTCTCGGCAGCGTGCAGCTTGATGCTGCCCTTGCCAAGGTAGAACAGTGCGATTGCACCGGCCACGATCAGCAAAAACGCCCCGCCATAAGGGATCAGCCAGTTGTTGCGAACCTGCCGCCAGGCTTCACCCGCATTGGTCAGGCGGGAGCCCGGATATTGCACAAAGGGCTGAATCAGGTTGCCGGCTTCCGGCGCTTCGCTTTTGGGCAGGCTGCTGTAGCCGGTAACACCCTGGCCAACCTGGCGCCACATCGGTGCATTGTTGCGTGGCTGGACTTTGGCTCGCTCACCGTTGGTTTGCCTGGCATAGTTGGGATCAGCGTCGGCGTCAGGCTTGACCTCAAAAATGCTCTGGCCCTGAATGCCGCCAGCCACTGCCGGCGCCACCGGCGCTGGCGTGACGACTCCTGAGGCCTGAGCCGGTTGGGTCATCTGGGTCGCGGACGTCTGCGCTCCAGCCAGCCCGGTCAAGCCAATGGCTATTAGAAATATAGCTATTCGTGCTCGTTCCATAGGGGGCTCCCAGTCACTTAGTCTTGGAATATTCGTTCTGGGTGTTCTGCGCGCGGGCCTTGAGCCCCTGCTCCCAGCTGGTCTTGTCGCCCGACTTCCAGCCCGGTGCCACAAACTTGTTGTCCGCGCCTTGAAATGCCGGGGCGTCGCTTTTGACGCCGGCGGCGGTTTGCGGTTTTTCGCCGCAGGCAGCAAGCGCCATGAGCGCCGCGGTAGCTATTGCAAGACGCATCATGATTTGACTCCTGCGGGCGGCTGGCCTGCCTGCCTGGAACCATAGGCGGTTCCCCAACCCCAAACCTCGGCGCCTTTGCCGCGTTGCACGACCCGGTTGCGAAAGATGTCGGCAACCACATCGCCGTCGCCAGCGAGCAGCGCCTTGGTGGAACACATTTCCGCGCACGCCGGTAATTTTCCTTCGGCAAGCCGGTTGCGGCCATATTTCTCAAATTCAGCCTGGCTGCCATTGGCTTCAGGACCACCCGCACAGAAGGTGCATTTGTCCATCTTGCCGCGCACACCAAAGGTGCCCTGTGAAGGGAACTGCGGTGCACCAAAGGGGCAGGCGTAAGAGCAGTAGCCGCAACCGATGCAGATGTCTTTGTTGTGCAACACCACGCCTTCGTCGGTACGGTAAAAGCAGTTGACGGGGCAGACGGCCATGCACGGCGCATCACTGCAATGCATGCAGGCAACCGAAATGGATTTTTCGCCGGGGACGCCGTCGTTGAGCGTGACCACGCGGCGCCGGTTGACGCCCCACGGAACTTCGTTTTCGTTTTTACAGGCGGTGACGCAACCGTTGCACTCAATACAGCGCTCGGCGTCACAAACAAATTTCATGCGTGCCATGTTATTTCCTTATGCCTTTTCGACGTTGCAGACCGTCGTCTTGGTTTCCTGCATCATCGTCACGCTGTCGTAGCCATACGTGGTTGCGGTGTTGATGGCCTCCCCACGCACGATCGGCGCGGCCCCGTTGGGGTAATAGGCCAGCATGTCAGCGCCTTGCCAACGTCCCGAGAAGTGGAAGGGCAGGAACACGGTGTCAGGGCCCACGCGTTCGGTCACCATAGCCTGCACATTCAGACGCGCGCCCGTAGGCGTGCTGACCCACGCCCGCTCGCCGTTGCGAATGCCTTTTTCTGCAGCCACCTTGGGATTGATTTCGATGAACATTTCCTGCTGCAGCTCGGCCAGCCAGGGGTTGGATCGGGTTTCCTCGCCGCCACCTTCGTATTCGACGAGGCGGCCGGAGGTCATGATCAACGGGAACTTTTCGTGCACCTTGTCGGCGATGTTTTTCTGCTGAATGGTTTTGTACAGCGTCGGCAGGCGCCAGAAGGCCTTTTTGTCGTCGTGCGTCGGGTACTTGGCCATCAGGTCCGGCCGGGTACCGTACAGCGGCTCTCGGTGCTGTGGAATCGCATCCGGGAAATTCCACACCACGGCGCGGGCCTTGGCATTGCCAAACGGATGGCAGCCATGGTTTTTCATGACCACGCGGATGAGGCCACCGGACGAGTCGGTCTTCCAGTTTTTGCCTTCAGCCGCGGCTTTTTCGGCATCGGTCAACTCATCCCACCAACCCAGCTTTTTCACCAGCAGGTGGTCAAACTCAGGATAGCCGGTGGTGATGTCGGCGCCCAGCGAGTGCGAGCCATCTTCGGCAAGCAGGTTCTTGCCTTCACGCTCGACACCGAAATTGGCGCGGAAGTTGCCGCCGCCGTCCATGACGTGTTTGGAAGTGTCATAGAGATTGGACGATCCAGGATGCTTGAGTTCCGGCGTGCCATAACAGGGCCATGGCAAACCGAAGTAATCGCCCGTGAAGTCGTAGCCGGTTTCCTTGTCCTTGCCGCCTTTGGCGCGTAGTGTCTTCACATCGAAGAGATGCATGTTGCGCATGTGCGCCTTGAGCCGCTCGGGGCTCTGGCCGGTGTAGCCGATGGTCCAGACCGACTTGTTGATCTCGCGAAGAATTTCCTCCGGCATGGGCTCGTCCAGGCCCTTGACCTTCTGCATCTTGTAGTTCTTGACCAGTTCCTTGCCGAAACCCAACTTGTCGGCGAACTGGTACATGATCATGTGATCGCTGCGGCTTTCCCACAGCGGCTCAATCACTTTTTCGCGCCACTGCAGGGAGCGGTTCGAGGCCGTCACGGAGCCCGTGGTCTCAAACTGGGTGGCGGCCGGCAGCAAGTAAACCGCACGGTTGGGATTGAGATCTTCAGCCTTGCCTGGCATGGCGGCCATGGCGGCAGTTGCCGAAGGATAAGGGTCAATCACGACAAGCAAATCCAGCTTGTCCATGGCACGTTTCATCTCCAGACCACGGGTCTGTGAGTTGGGCGCATGGCCCCAGAAGAAAACGCCGCGCAGATTGGAGTCCTGGTCAATGAATTCGTTTTTCTCCATCACGCCATCAATCCAGCGCGAGACGGTGATACCGGGCTTGCCCATCATGGCTGGCGAAGCGTAGCGG
>DASUIO010000175.1:0-2444 GCA_036279755.1 Polaromonas sp.
AGGCGCCAGGTGCGCCGCCAGCCCGTTCAGAAACCCCAGCAGCATTCGGCTGCCCTCGTCATACACCGCGCCTTCAATGGGTGAGCTGGGCCGCGCCGGCAGCCAGGGTGGATTGCACACAATAAGAGATGCGCGCCCCTCGGGGAACATATCGGCCTGCACCACTTGCACACTCACCCCGGCCTGCCCGGACACACCAAGCCGCGCCAGGTTGTCACGGGCACACGCCAGCGCGCGCGGGTCCTGGTCGGTCGCCACCACCTGCCCGATGCCGCGGCGAGCCAGCACGGCGGCCAGCACGCCGGTGCCGGTGCCGATGTCAAACGCCACCAACGGGGCTGAGCCAGCGGACGGCAAGGGCGCCGTGGCCACCAGGCCCACATACTCGCCACGCACCGGAGAAAACACGCCGTAATGCGGATGAATGCGATTGCGGGGCGGCTCACCGAGCGCGGCAATTTCAACGCCTTTTTTGCGCCATTCGTGTGCGCTGATGAGGCCCATCAACTCGCGCAGTGAAGCCACCGAGGGGCCAGCGGCATCTTCGGCCGGGCCCCAGGCTTCGGCACAGGCTTGCCGCGCATCCGGCGCGCGGCGCAGTGGAATGCCATAGTCCGCATCGAAAGGAAGCAGCACCATGCCCAGCACACGCGCGCGCTGTGACTGGGCCTGGCGATGCAGGTGAAAGGCCTCGGCAGGCGACACCGCGCCAGCTGCCGGTTCAGCGGTTTTTTTTCGCGGATTTTTAGGGGATTTGGCCGGTTTGTCGACCCGCCGCGCCAGCGCCTGCAGCAACTGCCTGGCATTTTGAAAATCACCCCGCCAGAGCAAGGCCGTGCCTTCGCAGGCCAGCCGGTAGGCCTTATCAGCCGTCATGGTGTCGTCAGCCAGCATCACCCGTTTGGGGGATGGTGCGCCACGTTCCGAGCGCCAGAGCGCTGAGCGCGCCTCGCCAGCCTCCATCCAGTGAACGACGGGCGGGGCGCTGGTAATGGGTTGTGCACTGGAAACGGGGGAGGAAGTGGGCATGGGAGAGGAAACTGCAAAATGAAGATTCCGCCTGTTTTAACAGATGGGGGACGCCAGCCGGTCAAAAGGCCATGAAAAACCATGAAGAGGCGATTTCACAGGAGAACTCTCAAGCGAACCAGCGTCCGGATAGGCACATATGTCTCCAAACGTAACTGCTGAATCAGATCAACAGAGCCCCGGTAATTCATGCCTTTTCATGATGTAGATCATGAATACTTCATTGCTGTCTACGTAGGCTAATAAGCCAAACCGATCGATTGGGAGGTCACGACGATGGATGAAAGAATCAGCCCAAGTTGCCACGCCAGTTCTGGCAAGGAAACGGCGTGTGCCGGTACCAGCCGTGCCGCGCATCAAGAGGCCGGGCCGGAGAATCAGGCGCTTGAGTGTTTTGACAATGCCTACCTGCTGTGGAAAGCAGTCACCAGCCGCTACGAACAGGAGATGCAACGCATGGCGATGGGTGACAAGGAAGCTTACCTGCGCATCGTTCCACTGGTGCGTGACATGACGCTGGCGCATCACGAGTTCCTCAAAGCGTCGCAACCCCTGTTTCGGGCCAGGCCCTGAACGAACGACTACAGCGCGGTCTTCCTACAACCGGCATCTTCCCAAGCCTACATGCAGCAATGCTTGGGCCGGTTAAGGTGGACCCTCATACCCCGGAGACAGCCATGCCGAGATTCAACGCAACTTCTTCCAACAGCGACAGCCGCAAAGACCTTGAGCAGCGCGCCAGACAAGCGGCAATGCCCGTCGCACCCCAGAGAAAAGGACGCTGGCCGTTTCTCGTGGCGGACACGGCCCCTTTGCCGAGCGATCAGGAAGCAGGCCCGCCCATGTCCCCCGAGCAGTACGGTAAATGGCGGGAATGATCATGAAAAAGAATTTACGCCGATCGCAGGCGAAGGCTTTCCGTAGGCACCACGGCACGGCCAGCAAGCGCCCTGCGTTCGCCGAATTCGGCGACGCAAAACTGTCGGCCCGGCCTTCGTCAGGGCAACTGCGTGACAGCTTGCAAGGCAGAGCCCGCAGCGAGCCGGAATGTCCCTGCCGCTTTGAGCGCATTCACTGATGCGTTCATCATAAAAATTCAGGATCCGGGCCAGACCCGCTTGACCAGGGTCACTGCCAGCAAGACCAGCGCGCCTGCCAGCAGGCCCACACCGATATTGATGGCCCATGGCGTCATCGCGGCCAGCAAGGCGCCCGCTCCGCTCAGCACCCCTGCCTGCTGCGCCAGCGCTTCCATGGCGTGGTGCAGCGGCGTAATGCCATGCGTCAGGATGCCGCCCCCAACCAGAAACATCGCCACCGTTCCCGCCACTGAGAGGCCTTTCATCAGCCAGGGGGCCGCACGCAAAATGCCCCGCCCCAGGCTTCGCTGAAAACGACCCACAACATTGGGACCG
>DASUIO010000176.1:0-3799 GCA_036279755.1 Polaromonas sp.
CACCAGTTCGTGGTGCTGGGCAACGCCGCGATTGTGGCCGAGGCTTTTTCGTGCGCCAGCAAGACCGGGGTGAACCTTGAGGTGTTGTGCGACGTGATCGCCTCGGGGGGTGCGAACAGCACAGCGTTCCAGCGGCTGCGCCCCTATGTGCTTGAGGGCAACGATCAGTTATTCCGTTTTTCGCTGGCCAATGCGCACAAGGACATGCACTACTATGCGCGGATGGCCGGAGAAGCCAAGGCCGTGTCTTTTATCGGCGATGCCGTCCACAATTCTTACACTGTGGCTGGCAACCTGGGTTTGAAAACGCAGTTCGTGCCTCATCTGCTGCGCAGCTTCAACATACTGAATGGCGCTAAGGAAGCACCGGTCTGATCAGCATATCGCATGGGTTTTGCTGAAGGACATCTGGGTAAGCGGCCGGTGGCGAATGGCAGGAACTGTACGTGATGCAGAGCTCTACATAACGGCCAGGACCTGCCAGTCAAGCCTATCCGTACAGCTCGAGTTCCTGCGCAGCGTTGTTGATCAGTCGAAGTGCAGTTTCGCCGCCACGGCTGCGTGATCCGAAGCCCACAGTCCGCCGTCGCCAGCCGGGCGGGTCTTGTCGCCCATCGTGTTGCCGAGCAGCTTCATGTCGAGCACAAGCCGTGGCCGCGTGAGCGTGAAGATCATGTCAATGCGTTCGTACAGCTCCGACTTCCGGTTCGTCAGGCTTTCCGCTTGACAGCAGCTCAGGCCATCATCGACCTGGGGCCTCATCATCCAGTTGTCGGTGAAGCCATTCAGCGTGAAGACCTGGTAGGGCGTGGGCGCGCCGGGGATCGTGTCCGGTGGCGCCGAGTTCATGTCGCCGATGACGAGCACCTTGGGTATGCCGTTCCAGGTGTTCAATGCGGTATTCAGGACCTCGAAGGCCTGGCCGACCTGCAGCAGGCGGGTCTCCGGCAGGTTGGGCGCGAGCAGGCGCTGCTCAAGGTGCGTGTTGAAGATGCGATAGGACTGGCCCTTCACCGTCACGTCCACCGCGAGGAAGCCGCGCTCGATCGCGATCGGCCCCAGCGGTGTCGTGAATTCCGGCGGTCGGGTCGTGAAATTGCAGCCCTCGTCCGAGATGCGGCACAGCGTGATCGGCGCGAAGTTGACCCAGCTGGCCGGCAGCCCGCTGCGCACGAGGATCGCGTCGCGGTCGGCCACTTGCAGGATGGCTGGAAAGCCGTTCACCGCAAACGGGATCGCATCCACCTTCAGGTTCGTGACCTTGCCGGCGACGACATACTTGCCGCCCAGCGCCGCTTCGGCGTTCTGCAATTGGTCATTGAACGCGCCCTTGACGTCAGGATCGTCGCATCCCCTGCCTGGCACCTCGGGCACAAAGGGATAGGGCAGGCAGGCGAACCGGTAGGCCTCCTGCAGGCCCACCACGTCCGGATTGCGTTGCGCAATCTGCGCTGCCAGCGCCTTCGCCCGTTCCGCCGGCCGTGCCGCGGCGATCTTCTGCAGGGTCATGACGACGGCGGCGTTGAACACCTCCGGGTTGAACGGGTCTGCCGTCGCCGCACTGAGGACGGGCGTCAGATCCGCACCCAGATACTGGTTCTGGGTCATGACATCGATCTCGGCCGCCATGCCCAGCGAGGCGCTGCCGATCAGTGCGGTACCCAAAAGCTTCGATACGATCTTGTTCACGGCATCCTCCTTGTTGACGGCCATTTCTGGCGGAGACATATGCCTAACTGTGCACGCCCAGCCGACGGACGCTTTGATAAAAATCAACTGCTTCGGTCATGGTTCGGTGAGCCTAAGGCTCCAATTTTCCCACTCGACCCGACCGGTTGAATCCGCCCTGCATTGCAGACGCTCAGCCAAGGCAAGCGAGCCGGTAGCGTTCACGCATGCAGCGCGAGTTCATAAGCAATCCCGCCACCAGAGTGAACACGGCCACTGCGCCTAGAATGACGGCGCCGACAGTCCACGGCCGGCCAAGCTGCTGGCGAAATTGGATGAGCTCAAGCGCCACCCCCAGCCAAGTCGCAGTTGCACAATAAGCCGCGAACTGCAGCACGATAAGGCTCCAGCGGCTTTTGTAAAGGAACAGTAGCGGCGTTGCCAGAGACAGGGCAACAAGCAGAAAGTTGCTCACCCGGAAAAAATGGGCCGCCAGCAGCGATGCGGCGATTGCGAAAAGAGAAATGCGGATGGTCATTTAAAAGTATTCCACAAGTGTTTGGGTTCTCCGACATTCGGCAGCGGAGCTGAAAAACGCCATGACTCGCCCTTTATATCAAGTTTGCCAAGTTTTAACTTTCTCGCCTTGTCGCAGAGATTTTCTTGATGACGGCGTCTGGCATGCGCAGGTAGCCGATCACGCGAAATTTTCGAATGGCTGCTTTTCCTGACTCCTGACCTTCAGGTTTTCCGATAGTGCTTGACAGGGTAGGTCCTCTCGATTGATGGTTGTCACTTCGCTATTCTGGAATCTCGGGCTCTACGAGATTCGCAAGCTGTTCAAGCGACTCTTGCCAGCCGAGATAGCACATTTCTAGCGGAATGGCTGCAGGCAGCCCTTCTTGTACTACGGTGAACTCAGTTCCGCACGACACTTGCTTCAAGGTCACGGTTGTCTGCATTTCTCCGGACAAATTCGGGTCGTCGAAACTGTCCGTATAGCGAATTTTTTCGAACGGCACGAGTTCATGGTACTTGCCGCCAAAGGAGTGACCATTGCCTGTGGTGAAGTTCGTGAACGACATCTTGTAGGTGCCACCGACTTTGGCATCCATGTGATGAACCTTGCAAGTGAAACCATATGGCGGAAGCCACTTTGCTATTGCTTCAGCGTCTAGAAACGCGCGATAGACGCGCTCTGGACTTGTGCGGAAAACGCGGTGAAGTCGGATGGTGCCTGTGGGCATGATCAGATCCTTCTCTAATTCGCGGTTTGGTGGACATTGGATTTTCGGCTTGGCTTGGGAGCACTGGCGACCGACCATGTGACGCCCAACGCAATATAGACCGCACACCACTGATGGTCAAGGCAAAGAAATCCCTACCTATGATCCTGCGCGTGCGTCAATTCAGCGTCCAGGCTGAATGACGGATTTCGCTGGCGAAGCTGACCTGTCAGTCGCTGGGAGTCGGGCCCTTTTTCACTCGACTGACCGTTGAAGACCTTGGATTCAACCGGTCACGGTTGCCCCGCCAAGGCGCGGACTCGACCCGATGTCGTCAACCCTTGATATCGGTCAAGGCCGCGCGGCTAAACAAGCCAAAAATGGTGTGGAACTTTCCCTGTTGACGATTATGGAGGCGACTCATGGATGACGAAATCAGAAGGAAAATCCTGGCGCTGTTGGACCAACATCGAATCATGACGGTTGCGACGCTGCGGCCGGATGGCTGGCCACAGGCAACGACTGTCGGCTACGTGAACGAAGGCCTGATCCTGTATTTTCTCTGCGGGCTCGACAGTCAGAAGGCAAAAAATCTGGAACGAGATGATCGGCTCTCGCTGACGATCGATCACGACACGGCGGATTTGATGACGATCACGGGCCTGTCGATGGCAGCACGCGCGCATGCGGTGGATGATCGGGCCGAAGCGGAGAAAGTCTTGCGCATGCTACCGCTGAAATACCCTGAGGCACCGCCTCTGCCGATGAAGATGCCGACCCCGGACGAGGTCCGCCTGTTCCGCGTAACGCCCTCGGTCATTTCCGTCCTTGATTACTCCAAGGGCTTCGGGCATACGGATCTCATCATTTGCTGATTGCGTCATTCTCCCGGTCTTGATGGGTTG
>DASUIO010000177.1:0-8698 GCA_036279755.1 Polaromonas sp.
GTACTTCCACGCAAGTTAACGCAGTGCGGCGTTAAGTTTGTCCAGTTCCCTGGCACCGGGACAAAGCTGCGCAGCACCGAGCATGTTGAGCGGCTTGTCGCTGGTGTTGAGTGCCGTATGCAGATCGGTCGCCAACGGATCCAGATAGAGCAGGCCCGTGACAATTTCGCCCCGTGCCTGGTGCGTCTGCATGTAGCTCATGGCAGCGTAGCGGTCGGTGGGGTCGTACTCGGGGTGCAGCTTGTGCAGGCGCAGCATGGAACCATCGTGCTGCTGCACGTCCACCGTCGTACCCGGGTCGTATTCCGTCGTAATTTCGCTGCGAGGCGTGATGAAATCAATGCGGCTCACGGCCTCATTGTGCTGGCGCACGTAATCGTAGCTCTTGGTGCTTCCGCCGTGGTTATTGAAAGTGACGCATGGGCTGATGACGTCAATGAATGCAGCACCACCGTGTTCCATAGCGCCCTTGATGAGAGGCACCAGCTGCGCCTTGTCGCCGGAGAAGCTGCGCGCCACATAGGTGGCACCCAGTTGCAGTGCCAGTGCGACCAGATCGACCGGGCTGTCGTTGTTAATGACGCCCTTCTTGCTCTTGGATCCCCGATCCGCGGTGGCGGAGAACTGACCCTTGGTCAGGCCATAGACGCCGTTGTTTTCCACAATATAGGCCATGCACACACCGCGGCGCATGGCGTTGGCGAACTGGCCCAAACCAATGGACGCCGAGTCGCCATCGCCCGAGACGCCCAAATACAGCAGATCGCGGTTAGCCAAATTGGCACCGGTCAGCACCGAGGGCATGCGTCCGTGCACGGTATTGAAGCCGTGCGAGGCACCCAGGAAATAGTCCGGCGTCTTGGAACTGCAACCGATGCCCGAGAGCTTGGCCACACGGTGCGGTTCGATGTCCAGTTCCCAGCAGGCCTGGATGATGGCAGCGGAAATCGAGTCATGTCCGCATCCGGCACACAGCGTGGAGATGCGGCCTTCGTAATCACGACGCGTATAGCCGACCTTGTTGGTGGTCAGCGTGGGGTGGTGTAGCCGGGGTTTGGCGATGTAGGTCATGCGAGCTCCTTGTGCCGGGGCAGATCAGCAGCCTGTGAAGCGGCCGGTTGCACACTTTGCCGAATGGCACGGGTGATGAAGCGTGCGGTAATCGGGGTTCCGTCATAGTGCAGCACGCGCACCAGCCGTGCCGGGTCGATGTCCATCTCATTGATCAGCATGGAGCGCATTTGCGCATCGCGATTTTGCTCCACCACAAACACCTTGTCGTGTTCGGCAATGAAACGGTTCACAGACTCGGGGAACGGAAATGCCCGCAGCCGCATGGCATCCACATGCACGCCCTCTTCGTCCAGCACGTCCAGTGCCTCGCGCATGGCCGGACTGGTGGATCCGAAGTAGATCACGCCCAACGAAGTCTTTTTCGCAGCATCGCGAAACACCGGCTGCGGCACCATATCCGCAGCGGTTTTGAACTTGCGCAGCAAGCGCTCCATGTTGTAGATATAGTCCGGGCCGCGCTCGGAGTAGCGGGCATAGGGATCGCGCGTCGTGCCACGGGTGAAGTATGCGCCCTTGGTCGGATGCGTGCCAGGCAGGGTGCGCCACGGAATACCGTCCCCGTCCACGTCCTTGTAGCGGCCAAAGTCCTTGCCAGCCTCGAGTTCAGCGGCAGTCATGACCTTGCCACGGTCATACTCCACCGCGTCATCCCACGCAAAGGGCTTGCACAGACGCTGGTTCATTCCGATGTCCAGATCGGTCATCACAAAGATCGGTGTTTGAAGACGCTCCGCCAGGTCCAGCGCGGCAGCGGACTGCTCGAAGCACTCGTATGGATCCTGCGGAAACAGCAGCACATGCTTGGTGTCTCCGTGCGAGGCATAGGCGCAGGAGAGCAGGTCGGACTGCTGCGTGCGCGTGGGCATGCCGGTCGAAGGGCCGCCACGCTGCACGTTGATGATGGTCACCGGAATTTCGGCAAAGTAGGCCAGGCCGATGAACTCGGTCATGAGCGATACGCCGGGCCCGGAGGTGGCGGTAAAGGCCCGCGCGCCGTTCCAGCCCGCGCCCACCACCATGCCGATGGAGGCCAGTTCGTCTTCGGCCTGCACGATGGCGTAGTTATGCCGTCCGGTGGCCGGATCCACGCGGTACTGGTCGCAATATTTCTGGAACGCCTCGGGCACCGAGGAGGATGGCGTGATGGGATACCAGGCCGCCACCGTGGCCCCGCCGTAGATGCATCCCAAGGCGGCGGCACTGTTGCCATCGGTAAAAATTTGGTCTCCTACTTTGTCGGACCTGCGCACGCGGATGCCCAAGGGGGCATCAAGGTGCTCCTTCACAAAGTCTCGTCCCAAGTGCAATGCCTGAATGTTGGAGCTCAGCAACCGCTCCTTGCCTTTGTACTGCTCGGCAAAGAGCTTTTCAAAGACATCCGCGTCCACGTCCAGCAGCACGGACAGGGCACCGACGTAAATGATGTTCTTGAACAACTGGCGTTGTCGGGGATCGCTATACACGGCATTGGTGATTTCAGTAAGCGGTACGCCAATGACGTGCACGTCATCACGAAACTTGGTCGGTGGCAGGGGGCGCGTGCTGTCGTAGAAAAGGTAGCCGCCGGGCTCGATTTCAGCCACGTCCGCGTCCCAAGTCTGCGGATTCATGGCCACCATCATGTCGACGCCGCCGCGTCGGCCGTGATAGCCTTTTTCGCAAACACGCGCCTCATACCAGGTGGGCATGCCCTGAATGTTGCTGGGGAAGATGTTGCGTGGGCTCACGGGCACGCCCATGCGCATCACAGCTTTGGCGAACAACTCATTGGCCGACGCCGAGCCGGACCCGTTGACATTGGCAAACTTGATGACGAAATCGTTGATGGCTTGGATGCGTTTCATGCGGCCTCCGTTTGAAGCGTTCGGCTGGAAAGGTGCGGGTCGCGGCAACGCGGCCCCGCTTGCGTGGTGTTAAGCAGGAACTTCTGCATGTCCCACGCCCCGGTGGGGCAGCGTTCGGCACAAAGGCCGCAGTGCAGGCAAACGTCCTCGTCCTTGACCATGATGTGCCCGGTCTTGAGTTCGGCGGAGACAAACAGGTCTTGCGCGATGTTGCGCGCCGGTGCCTTGAGCCGTGTACGCAAGTCGGCCTCTTCACCATTGGTCGTAAAGGTGATGCAGTCCATCGGGCAGATGTCCACGCAGGCATCACATTCGATGCAGGTGTCGCGGTTGAATACCGTCTGCACGTCGCAGTTCAGGCAGCGGCTGGCTTCCTTGAAGGCCGTGGCGGCATCGAAGCCAAGCTCCACTTCCACGCGGATGCTGGCCAGCGCCTTCTCGGCCTCGGCCCATGGCACCTTGAAGCGCGTGTCACCCGACACATCGTTGTGGTAACTCCATTCGTGAATACCCATCTTCTGCGACATGAGCCGGGTCAACGGCGCGGGGCGCTGTTCCACCGATTCGCCGTGCAGGAAGCGATCAATCGATACGGCTGCTTCGTGGCCATGGGCCACAGCGGTGATGATGTTCTTGGGTCCATACGCCGCATCACCGCCGAAGAAGACACGCGGGACCGTCGACTGGAAGGTATCCTTGCCCAGAACCGGCAGACCCCAGCGATCGAACTCGATGCCGCAATCGCGCTCGATCCAGGGAAAGGAATTTTCCTGCCCCACAGCGACCAGTACCATGTCGCACGCGAAAAACACGTCCGGCTCGCCCGTGGGCACCAAACTGCGACGCTGCTTGTCGTCATAGACCGCACGCACCACCTCGAACGTCATACCCAGCAACTTGCCTTCTTGATGCTGAAAACTCTTGGGAACGTGGAAGTTGATGATGGGGATGCCCTCGTGCTGGGCATCTTCCTTCTCCCAGGGCGAGGCTTTCATTTCTTCGAACCCGCTGCGCACAACAACTTTCACGTCAGTGCCACCGAGCCGACGCGCCGAACGGCAGCAGTCCATGGCGGTATTGCCGCCACCCAGCACGATGACACGGGGTGCCACGCTGGTGATGTGGCCGAAGGAGACCGACGCCAGCCAGTCGATGCCAATGTGGATGTGCGCCGCAGCCTCCTTGCGCCCCGGCAGGTCGAGTTCGCGCCCACGCGGCGCGCCGCAGCCCACGAACACGGCGTCATAATCCTGCGCCAGCAAATCTTTCATGGATTCCACACGCTGGCTGCTGTTGAACTGCACGCCCAAATCGAACACGTAGCCGGTCTCCTCGTCAATCACGGACTCGGGCAAACGAAAACGCGGAATCTGTGACCGAATGAAGCCACCCGCCTTGGCCTCGCCATCGAATACGGTCACGTCGTAGCCCAACGGTGCCAGGTCGCGCGCCACCGTCAGCGAAGACGGCCCGGCCCCCACACAAGCCACGCGCTTGCCGTTGCTCGGTGCCACTTTGGGCATGAGTGCCTTGACATCGTCCTTGTGGTCCGCCGCCACGCGCTTCAGTCGGCAGATTGCCACCGGTTCGGGCTTCTCCCCATTGTTTTCTTCGACACGGCCGCGCCGACACGCGGGTTCACAGGGCCGATCGCAGGTACGCCCCAAAATCCCGGGAAATACATTGGACACCCAGTTAATCATGTAGGCATCGCTGTAGCGTCCCTGCCCGATCAGGCGAATGTATTCGGGAACAGGTGTGTGAGCCGGACAGGCCCATTGACAATCGACGACCTTATGAAAATACGTCGGCTGATTGATGTTGGTTGGTTGCAAAACTGCCTCCTTAATCTGTCAAGGCACCGGAAACGGCGCCTCAGATGGAAGAGAGTCTAAACGTCAGATCCTCAATGTATTCCGGGGGATCCCGAAACTTGCAGTTTTCATGACCAATATCAAGAAATCAAAGGGTCATCAGGCCGCTTTTCCCTCCTGCGCCAAAGTGCGACGCCTTGCGGCGGCGCTAACCGGATGCCAGCCGGGAAAAAGCCGCCACCACTTCGGGCGGCGCCTGCACCATTTCAATGAGAACACCCTCGCCTGAAACGGGAAACTCATCATTTGATTTGGGGTGCAGAAAGCAGATATCGAAGCCGGCGGCCCCCTTGCGGATACCCCCCGGGGCGAAGCGCACGCCTTGTGCGGTCAACCACTGCACCGCCTTGGGCAGATCGTCTATCCACAGTCCCACATGATTGAGCGGCGTGCCTTGCACGGCCGGTTTCATCGAAGCATCCAGCGGCTGCATCAAATCAACCTCGACCTTGAACGGGCCGCTGCCCATGGTACAAATATCCTCGTCGACATTCTCGCGTTCGCTCACGAAATTTCCGGTGACTTCAAGCCCCAGCATGTCCACCCACAGGGTGCGCAGGCGGGCCTTGCTGGTGCCTCCAATGGCGATTTGTTGAATCCCCAAAACTTTGAAGGGGCGGCGGGTCATACAAACTCCACAATCGCCTGGTCAACCGCCAGCGACTCGCCTTTGGCGGCCAGCACCTTGCCCACCACGCCATCGGCCGTGGCAAACAAGACGTTCTCCATCTTCATGGCTTCAATCACTGCGACACGTTCACCCGCCAGAACTTTTTGCCCCGGCTGCACGGCCACTTCAACCAGCAAGCCGGGCATGGGCGACAGCACGTAGCGGCTCATGTCCGGCGGTGCCTTGTAGGGCATTAATGCATGGAGCTGGGCGGCGCGCGGCGACAGCACCAGTGTGTCAAGCCGCGTGCCATTGTGAATAATACGAATGGCAAGCGGGTTCCTGCCCACGCCGCGTTCGACTTGGGCAGCGAAAGGCCGGCCGTTGACCGTGCCGCGAATGCGAGCGCTACCCAAATGCCAGCTGCTACATATTTCATAGCGTTTACCACCCGTCTCTACAGTGCTGGATCCTGATTTGACTTGAAAATCCCGGACCTGCGCTGAACGGGGTGTATTCAGCCCGCTGGCACCCAGGCCGATGACAACAAATTCCTCGCCCACCATCACTCCATGGCCAGGCAACTGGCCGCTGATGCCCGCAGCGCGGCCCAGGATGCGGCGGTTCACATAGGCCGCCAGCGCTACCAGGAAGTCGGTGTCGTCATGCGGCACATCTTCTGCGGAAAACCCCTGGCCATAATTTTCGGCAATGAAACCGGTATTGAAGTCGCCCGCAACGAATTTGGGGTGCGCCAGCAAGGCCGCCTGAAACGGGATGTTGCTGCTGATGCCGCGGATCACAAAGCTGTTGAGCGCCTCGCGCATTTTTTCAATCGCGTCATTCCTGCCTTTGCCGTGAACGATGAGCTTGGCAATCATCGAATCGTAAAACATCGGAATTTCGCCGCCGTCCTGCACACCAGTATCAACCCGTACACCGAACCAATGCGACGTATCCGCCGCAAACATGGTTTCCGTAGGTGGCTGAAAGCGCACCAACCGGCCCGTACTGGGCAAGAAGCTGCGAAACGGGTCTTCGGCATTGATGCGGCACTCAATGGCCCAACCGTCGCACTTGACTTCTGCCTGGGTGATCGGCAACTTCTCGCCAGCCGCCACGCGAATCATCAGTTCCACCAGGTCCAGCCCCGTGATGCATTCCGTCACCGGATGCTCTACCTGCAGGCGGGTGTTCATTTCCAGAAAGTAAAAGCTCTGATCCTTGCCCACCACAAACTCCACCGTCCCGGCACTCTGGTACTTCACCGCCTTGGCCAGCAGCACGGCCTGCTCACCCATGGCCTTGCGCGTGGCCTCAGAGATGAAGGGCGATGGCGCCTCTTCAATCACCTTCTGGTGACGGCGCTGAATGGAGCACTCACGCTCGTTCAGGTACACCACATTACCGTGGCTGTCGCCCATCAGCTGGATTTCGATGTGGCGCGGCTCTTCAACATATTTTTCAACAAACACACGGTCGTCGCCAAAGCTGTTGCGCGCTTCATTGCGACAGCTGGCAAAGCCTTCCAGCGCCTCCTTGTCATTGAAGGCCACCCGCAAGCCTTTACCGCCACCGCCGGCACTGGCCTTGATCATCACCGGGTAGCCAATGCCTTTGGCAATTTCCACCGCCTTCTCGGCAGTTTCAATGGCCTCGTTCACGCCGGGAATGCAGTTCACACCCGCCGCACCCGCCAGTTTTTTGGATTCAATCTTGTCGCCCATCGCAGCGATGGAGTGGTGCTTGGGACCGATGAAGATGATGCCTTCCTCTTCCACCCGCTTGGCAAACGCCGCGTTCTCGCTCAGAAAACCGTAGCCCGGGTGAACGGCTTGCGCGCCAGTTTGTTGGCAGGCGGCAATGATTTTGTCGGCCTGCAAATAGCTGTCGCGGCTGGGTGCGGGGCCGATATTGACCGCTTCATCGGCCAGCTCGACATGACGCGCATCCTTGTCGGCATCCGAATACACAGCAACCGTTTTGATGCCCATCTTGCGAGCCGTGAGAATGACACGGCAGGCGATTTCACCCCGATTTGCAATCAGTATCTTGTTAAACATGGTTGGCCTCCATCGGGATGAAATCACCTGCATGCGCTACGCGCACCCTGCAATTTAGCTTCGCTGCTGCGCCGCTGCGCGGCTGGTCACCCCGGTTGGCGATCAGGATTTTTTTAAACATGGCACTTGCCTCAAAAAGTTTTTACCAAGGATGCCGTGGAACCGGCTTTGCCGGTCCACTGGCGTCGCCCCCGGAGGGGGATCCGGCTACACGCAGTGAGCCGAGAAGGGGGAGAGCCCAATTCACAGCGGGATATTGCCGTGCTTGCGCCACGGGTTCTCGATCTTCTTGTCACGCAGCATCACCAATGAGCGGCAAATGCGTTTGCGCGTTTCGTGCGGCAGGATCACGTCGTCAATGAAGCCGCGCGCGCCCGCCACAAACGGATTGGCAAAGCGTGCTTTGTATTCGGCTTCCTTGGCTGCCAGCTTCACCGGATCGCCCTTGTCTTCGCGGAAGATGATTTCCACCGCCCCCTTGGCACCCATCACCGCAATTTCGGCGTTGGGCCAGGCAAAGTTGACGTCGCCGCGCAGGTGCTTGGAACTCATCACGTCATATGCACCGCCATAGGCCTTGCGGGTGATCACGGTGATCTTGGGCACCGTGCATTCGGCATAGGCGAAAAGTAGCTTGGCGCCGTGCTTGATGATGCCGCCGTATTCCTGCGCGGTGCCGGGCATGAAGCCGGGCACATCCACAAACGTGATCACGGGGATGTTGAAGGCATCGCAAAAGCGCACAAAGCGCGCCGCCTTGATGCTGCTCTTGATGTCCAGGCAACCCGCCAGCACCAGCGGCTGGTTGGCCACGATGCCGACCGACTGGCCTTCCATGCGGGCAAAGCCGATGATGATGTTCTTGGCGTACTCGGGCTGGATCTCAAAAAAGTCGCCGTCGTCCACCGTTTTGGCGATCAGCTCTTTCATGTCGTAAGGCTTGTTGGCGTTGTCCGGCACCAGGGTATCCAGACTCATGTCAAGGCGGTCGGCGGGATCGCCGCTCAAACGCACCGGCGCTTTTTCGCGGTTGTTGAGCGGCAAATAGTTGTACAGGCGCCGCAGCATCAAGAGCGCTTCGACATCATTGTCGAAGGCCAGGTCAGCGACGCCGCTGCGCGTGGTGTGGGTAATGCCACCGCCCAGTTCCTCGGCCGTCACCTCTTCATGCGTCACGGTCTTCACCACCTCGGGGCCCGTCACAAACATGTAGGAACTGTCCTTGACCATGAA
>DASUIO010000178.1:0-6031 GCA_036279755.1 Polaromonas sp.
CAAAGCATGGGCGTCAGCGTCAGCGCCACAAAGCCCGACACCACCACCGCACCCGCCAGCGCCAGTGCAAACTCGACGAACAAACGGCCCGTACGTCCCGGTGTGAACGCCAGCGGCGCATACACCGCCACCAGCGTGGCCGTCATGGTCACGATGGCAAAACCGATTTCGCGGGCGCCCTTGATGCCGGCCGAAAAAGGATCCAGGCCCTCCTCAATGTGGCGGAAGATGTTTTCCAGCATGACGATGGCATCGTCCACCACCAGGCCGATCGCGAGCACCAGAGCCAGCAGCGTGAGCGTGTTGATGGTAAAGCCCGCCAACGCCATCAGCCCAAAGGTACCGACGAGGCTCACGGGAATGGTGACGATGGGAATAATGGATGCACGCGGCGTACGCAAAAACACAAAGATCACCAGCGCCACCAACCCGATCGCTTCGGCGATGGTTTTGTAGACATTCTTGACTGAGCGGTCAATAAACACCGAGTTGTCATTGGCGATGTCAATCAACATGTCCGGCGGCAGGTCGACTTTGAGCTTGGGAATGGCCTCCCGCACACCTTTGGACAAATCAAGCGGATTTGCTGTGGCCTGACGGATCACGCCAACGGCTACGGCGGAGCGGCCATTCAGCCTGACAATCGAACGCTCGTTAGCCGCCCCTTCCTGTACCCGGGCCACATCGCGAACCTTGACCGGAAATCCATTGACGCTTTTGATCACTATCTCACCAAACTGGGCAGGTTTGAGCAGATCGGTCTGCGAGGTGACGCTGAATTCACGCTGCTGCGATTCAATCCGGCCAGCCGGCAGTTCAAGGTTGCTGCGGCGAATCGCGTCTTCGACGTCTTGTGTGGTCAGACGGTAAGACGCGAGCCGCTCGGTGTCCAGCCAGACCCGCATGGCGTACTTGCGTTCACCATAAATACGGACATCGGCAACACCCGTCACGGTTTGCAGGCGCGGCTTGACGATGCGGTTCACCAGGTCGTTGATCTGCAATTGCGTCATCGATTCGCTGGAGAAAGCAAGCTGAATGACGGGAAAGGCATCAGCCTCGACCTTGGCGATCACGGGCTCTTCAATGGCTTGCGGCAGACGGTTGCGCACACGCGACGTGCGGTCGCGCACCTCGGCGGCGGCGGAGTCGGCATCTTTTTCCAGCCGGAAACGCACGCTGATCTGCGCCTGATCGGCGCGGCTGATGGATGTAATCACGTCCACCGCATCGATGCCGGCGATGGAGTCTTCCAGCGGCTTGGTGACCTGCGATTCGATCACCTCGGCGGAAGCCCCCGGGTAACGCACGCTCACGGTGACGACAGGCTCATCAATCTTGGGGTACTCACGCACCGTGAGGCGGTTAAAACTCACTGCACCGATCAACACGATGAGCAGCGACAGCACGGTGGCAAATACCGGTCGTCGTATGGAAACTTCAGCAAGCAGCATAAGAGGCCATGACGTCAATCACTCAGGTAAAAATAAGTTAAAACTCAGGCTGGATCGCGCACTGCCGGGCGGGCATAGCCACCGTTTGGCTTGGCAGTGTTGCGGTCCGGCACCCTGGCTGATGACGCATCACTGATCACCGGGCCACAGGGGTTGGGGCCAGACAACGCCGCCGCGGGCGCTGCCTCCGACCCATCAGCCACGGGCCGTCCTGCTGCCGGTCGGGCCGACCGGGTGCTTGCCAGGTCCACCACCGTGACCACCGTGCCGTCCCGCTGCACACGCTGCTGGCCGGTCGTCACCACGGTATCGCCAGGCTCCAGACCTTCGAGAATTTCCACCTTGCCCGGACTGCGCAGGCCCACCTTGACCTCGACGCGCTGGGTCGTTTTGGTCTGTGCATCGGTCCCATCCATCAGCTTGATGACAAATTGCTTGCCGCCTTGCGGAACGATGGCTTCTTCAGGAATCACCCGCGCGTTGGCCTTCACGCCAAAAACGGTATTGACCCGTGCAAACATGCCGGGGCGCAACTGGAGCTGGCGGTTATCAATACAACCCCGGATACCGATGGAACGTCCATTGGCGTCAATGAGCGGGTCAATGGCCTGTATCTGCGCAGTGAATTTTCGACCTGGCAGCGCATCCATATCCAGCACGGCGGTCTGTCCGTGCTTGACCTTGGCTTGATAACGCTCCGGCAACCTGAAATCGACATAAATCGCTTCGATGTCTTCAATATTGACAATGTCGGCACCGTCTTTCAGGTAGTCACCGACATTGACCAGGCGAATACCGGCGATGCCATCAAACGGTGCGACGATTTTCAGGCGTGCAGCATTCGCCCTGGCCAGCGCCAGCTTGGCCTGGGCCACCTGCAGGTTGGCGGCGCTTTCATCCAGAGAGCGCTGGCTGATGAAGTTTTGCGCCACCAACTCCTGGTTGCGTTTCTGGTTGGCCTGGGCAATCGACAACTCGGCCAGGCTTTGCTGGACCTGCGCCAGTTGAAGCTGGTCGTCAAACTGCACCAGCAGTTGCCCTTTGCGCACGCGCTGGCCATCAGTGAAATTGAGCTGGGTAATGCGCCCGCTGACCTCCGGGCGCAGCACGATGCCCCGGCGGGAACGCAGGCTACCCACCGTCTGGGTGTCATCCGTTAGCCGGACGATCTCTACCCGCGCCACCTCCACCGTCGGCGGTCTGCCGCCTTCGGGCCTGCTGGCGCTCCCACTACTGGCCGCGACTTGCGCTGGCGCAGTAGCCGATGGCAGCCGCGCAGCACTGCTGTCAATGGCTTTAGGTTTCTGATACCACCATGCAGCGCCCGAAGCCGCGGCGATACCCACAACGGCCACTACGGTGTAAATTGCTTTTGATGCCATGTAAGAGGTAGAAATATCTAACTTGTTATGAAAGGATACAAACGTTCCAATGTAGCAGGACGCCATGACACGCGTAGCGTTACCTGTGATCCCTGAGGGGAATCTGCGTCAGCTTTACCGCGGCTTTACCCAGAGGCCTGGTCCGTGAATGCCGTTCATGTTCATCGTGTACGCTTTCAGGGCCAGTCAGAGGCGGCCCAGCGCGCGTTCCACGCCTTTGTTGGCCAGCGCATCGGCGCGCTCGTTGCCGGGGTCGCCGTTGTGGCCCTTGACCCAGTGCCACTTGACGTCGTGGCCACTCGAAAGGATCAGCGCGTCCAGCCGCTGCCACAAATCAACATTTTTCACGGGTGTCTTGGCGGCAGTGCGCCAGCCCCGGGCTTTCCAGCCATGGATCCATTCGGTGATGCCCTTGCGCACGTACTCGCTGTCGAGGTACAGGGTGACGCAACAGGGCCGCTTGAGCGCCGCCAGCGCCTCGATGACAGCGGTCATTTCCATGCGGTTGTTGGTGGTCCCGAGCTCGCCGCCAAACAGTTCTTTCTCGGTGCCTCCCATCGTCAGCAGCGCCCCCCAGCCGCCGGGTCCGGGGTTGCCTTTGCAGGCGCCATCGGTGTAGATCACCACATTTTTTTGGGTTGTATCCGTCTTTGAATCGTTCATGCGCTGTTGTAAATTTCAGGCGAGTGCCTGGTGTTCGAAAAAAATCAGAATTGAGAATTGCTGCGGGCTGTCGCGTCTTTATTGATCACAGCGGTCGGTGCAGCCGCCGGGGCTTTACGCACCTTCCAGCCGGGCTCCAGCAGCCGGACACCACGAACCCGCTTGACCGCCACCAAAAAATAGACGGCGCCCAATATAGGCCACCAGCGCTCGCCCGCCACATCCATCCACTCAAAGCGATCCAGCCATTTCTGGCTGGTCAGAGCCGGACGGTAGCAACCAAAGCGCCCCGACTCTACCTCAAAGTTGAGCAGCCTCAGCCAGTCGCGCAGACGCCAGTAACCAATGAGTTCGCTGGTCTTGGGCAAGAACTGGCCGTTGTACCCCAAGCGCTGATAAAAATGACCGCGCCGCTGGTGCAGCCCCCACAGGCTGGTCGGGTTGAGCCCACAGATAACCACACGTCCTTCAGGAACCAGCACGCGCTCGACCTCGCGCAAAGTGGCATGGGGATCACGGCTTAGCTCCAAAGTATGCGGCAATACCAACAAATCGAGACTGCTCTCGGGAAACGGCAACGCACCCGGATCTGTGAATAAGGCGGCACGCCGGGAACTTAGTGCAATCGGGGCAGTCGCACCGGTGATCCATCCCTGCGATGAAGCCTGATCAGGCTCTGGCGGTGCAGTCACCAAGGCGAGCCATTTATGTGGCATGCGGTTGGCTTGCAAGGCATCGAGTTCAGGCAGGCCTAGTTGCAAGGCATGGTAGCCAAAAATATCGCTCACCGCTTCGTCAAATTGTGCGCGCTCCCAGTCCAGCAAATAAGCGCCCGGCGGCGTCTTCAGCCAATCGGTCAAACCTATAATTTCCGAGTTCATCGAGACCCATGCATGTATTTGATTCCCATTCCCGCTTTTGCCGACAACTACCTCTGGTTGCTGCATGACGGCAAGCGCGCCCTGGTAGTGGACCCGGGTGATGCCGAGCCGGTGCTGCGCGCACTGGAGCAGCACGCGTTGCAATTAGAGTCGATTCTAGTCACGCACCACCATGCGGACCACACGGGCGGTGTGGATGTTCTGCGCCAAGCTTGCGGCGCCAAAGTCTATGGACCAGCCACCGAGCGCATCCCCCAGCCCTTCACACCACTGCAGGGCGGCGACATGGCGCACGCCCTGGCTCTGGATTTTCAGGTACTCGATGTACCCGGTCACACGGCAGGCCATATTGCCTATTACGCCCCAGACATCAATGGCAAACCGCTGCTGTTTTGCGGCGATACGCTTTTTTCGGGTGGCTGCGGTCGCCTGTTTGAAGGCACACCGGCGCAAATGCTGGCCTCGCTCGACAAGCTGGCGGCGCTGCCCGGCAACACGGTGGTGTGCTGCACCCACGAATACACCCTGAGTAACCTGCGCTTTGCGCTGGCCGTGGAACCCGACAATGCCGACCTGGTAGCCTATCAGGCGCGCTGCATGCACTTGCGCGAAGGTGGCCAGCCGACCTTGCCCTCCTCGATAAGCCAGGAACTGCTGATTAACCCCTTTTTGAGAACCCGGCAAGCCACTATCATGGCTGCTGCCCGCCGTTTTGATGCGTCGGCCCATGACGACAACACTGTATTTGCCGCCATCAGGCAGTGGAAAAACCAATTCAAATGACACCTTACAACCGAATCGCCGCTGCCTCTGCCTTTTTTAACGATCGTCTTGTTTCGCTGGCCCTGGTCCTCGTGATGGCGCTGCTGGCGGGCTGCGCCACACAACCGGGCATGCCCGGTGATCCCGTGCTCATAGTGGGACCGGGACCGAGCGTCCAGCCGCTATTTCCCAACGGTCCGCTGCAAGCCATCACACCGGGCAGGACGGGTTCGCGCCAGATTGCCTCAACTGAGCCGCCCAAGGAGTTGTGGGACCGCATTCGCCGCGGCTTTGCCATGCCTGACCTGCAAAACGAATTGGTGACCGACCGCGAACAGTGGTACGCGAGCCGGCCGGACTACATGCAGCGCATGACCGAGCGCTCCAGCAAGTATCTTTTCCACATTGTTGAAGAGCTTGAGCGCCGCCAGATGCCGACGGAACTGGCCCTGCTGCCCTTCATCGAGAGCGCCTTCAACCCCCAGGCGGTCTCCAGCGCCAAGGCCGCCGGCATGTGGCAATTCATGCCCGCCACCGGAAAATTCTTCGACTTGAAACAAAACATGTTCCGCGACGACCGTCGCGATGTGCTCGCCTCCACCCGCGCCGCACTGGACTATCTGCAAAAACTCTACGGCATGTTTGGTGACTGGCACCTGGCATTGGCCGCCTATAACTGGGGCGAAGGCAGCGTGGGCCGCGCCATCGCCAAGAACCAGAAAGCTGGCTTGGGCACCAGCTACACCGACCTCAACATGCCGGCAGAAACCCGGCTTTACGTGCCCAAGCTGCAGGCCGTTAAAAACATCGTGGCCAACCCGCAGGCTTTCAGCACTGAACTGCCGCTGATTGAAAACCACCCCTATTTCCAGCAGGTGCTGCTCACGCG
>DASUIO010000179.1:0-14253 GCA_036279755.1 Polaromonas sp.
TTGAGGCAACTGCTCAAGCACCGGGGCCACGTCAAGCTTCAGGATGCGGCACACGCTGGAGGCCAGCGCTCGTGCAAAAACGACGTCGGGCAACAAGTCAAACCGGTCCTGCTCCAGCGCGTCCAGTTTATTGACAGGTACCTTGAGGAGCGCCGCCAAGGCCGCAATGTGTATGCCTGCGGCCTCCCTTGCATCACGAAGCATGATACCGGCAGTGGGTTTCACCCCGGTCGCGCCTTGGCTGTTGCTGAAGCCGGAAGCCGCAGCGTGTGCATCGGAGTATCCAGCCAGCGCGGGATCAAGCTCACTCATTGAACGCACCTTTTTCGTAGGCTGCGGCCTCAGGAGACTGCGCAAAACGTTTTTTTAGCTGCGCGGCCAGCTGCAGCAGGGCCTCCCGATTGTTCAGCTTTCGCTCAGTCTTGATGCCCAGCCAGAGGGTTTCAGCATTGGCCAATTCGCTGTTGTTCAGACGGCGGATATAAAACTGTGCACGCGTCAACTCACCGCGCTCGTAAAGAAGGTTGGCCAGGTTGTAGCCGGTGACCGGGTTGCCCGCGTCAAGCTCATAAGAGCGCATCAGGCTTTGCTCAGCCTCGGCACGCTGCCCGGCACGAGTCTGGCACACACCTTGAGTCATCAGTGTCTTGGCTTTACCGCTGTAAGTGGGATTGGCCGCAGCCTGAGCAAACAGCTTGAATGATTCGCTGTAGCGGCCTTGCTGGCAAAGAAGCCAGCCATAGTTGTGCGCGACGTCCGCATCGCGCGAATTCAGCGCGAGGGCTCGGCGAAAACTGTCCTCTGCCAACGGAATATTGTTGAGCCGCATGTACACCAGCCCGCGCAGGTTGTACGCATCCACAAAAGTCGGATCAGTAGCCAGCGATTGCTTGATTTCATCGAGCGCAACGTTGGTCTGACCCTGTTCGAAATAACCGGCTGCCAGCTCAAGCCGCAGCCGGGCGCGCCTGCGTTGATCGGGTTCATCCGACTCCGTGACGATGTCGTTTCGGTCACCGGAGGCCACTGACAGGCCTGACATGCCTGTCTGACTGGCACACCCCGTCAACAAAACAGCTCCCCAGCAGGCTGACATCCAGATAAATTTGGTGACTAAGCTCATAGATCCATCCCCTTGACCACAACCACCTTGATTCCGCCAAGCAGCCCCTGCCGTTGCGCAGCCATGCGCTGGTCCACCCCGGTCCGGTCCTGGACATCGCCAGCCAGTTGCCCGCAGGCTGCGTCAATATCATCGCCACGGGTTTTTCGGACGGTGGTCACGATGCCTGCATCCATGAGGATTTTGGCGAACGACGCGACCTGCGACATATCCGACCGCTTCAGGCCAGAAGCTGGAAATGGATTGAACGGAATCAGGTTGAATTTGCATGAAAGTCCGTGCGCAGCATGCGTTTGCATCAGGGCCACCAGTTGACGCGCATGCTCGGGCTGGTCGTTCACCCCGTCAAGCATGCAGTATTCAAACGTGATGAAGTCGCGTGGTGCCGCCGCCTGATAGCGCGTGCAGGCTTCCAGCAATTCCGCGATCGGGTATTTCTTGTTCAGCGGAACGAGGTAGTCTCGCAGCGCATCCTGTGGCGCATGCAGCGACACAGCAAGCGCCACAGGGCAATCCTGGGCCAGCCGGTCCATCATTGGAACGACACCGGAGGTTGACACTGTCACCCGTCGACGGGATAAACCATAGCCATGGTCATCCAGCATAACCTTTAGGGCGGGCAACAATTGCGCGTAGTTCTGCAAGGGCTCACCCATGCCCATCATGACCACGTTGGAAATCACGCGCTCCTGGCGGTTTTTCCTGTCCAGATGCTGGCGCAGGAAATGCTCGGCAAACCACAGCTGGGAAACAATTTCACCCGTGGTGAGATTGCGGCTAAAACCCTGGTGCCCGGTCGAACAAAACCGGCAGCCCACGGCACAACCGGCCTGGGAGGAAATACACAAGGTTCCGCGATCCGCCTCGGGGATGAAGACGGTCTCAATGACATCGCCGGCACCGACATCAAACAACCATTTGACAGTGCCGTCTGCAGACTCGTGACGGGACACCACCTTCAAGCCCTGAATGTGGGCCGAACCGGTAAGTTTTTCACGCAGGGACTTTGCCAGATCGGTCATCTGCTCAAAATCTGATGCGCCTTTTTGATGGATCCAGCGGAAAAGCTGCGTGGCGCGAAAGCGCTTTTCGCCGAGCCGCTCGCAAAAGGCGGTCAAGCCTTCCAGATCGTAGTCAAGAAGGTTGACTGTCATCGCAGTGCCCAACAGGCTCCCGGGCCGCCCCAAGCAAGCGACGACCCCGGCGAAGGGCAGCAAAGCATGGGGACGAACATGGTTAGCGAGAGTAAACGTTCATGCCGGGGAAGAAAAATGCAATCTCCACTTGGGCTGTTTCGACGGCGTCTGAGCCGTGCACGGCGTTGGCATCGATGCTGTCGGCGAAATCGGCGCGAATGGTGCCGGCATCAGCTTTCTTCGGGTCGGTGGCGCCCATCAGGTCGCGGTTCTTCAGAACGGCGCCTTCACCTTCCAGCGCCTGGATCATCACCGGGCCGGAAATCATGAACGAAACCAGATCCTTGAAGAAAGGACGCTCTTTGTGCACAGCGTAGAAAGCTTCGGCTTCCCTTTGCGACAAGTGAGCCATCCTGGCTGCGACGATCTTCAGGCCAGCGGCTTCAAAGCGTGCATAAATTTGGCCGATGACATTCTTTGCCACTGCGTCGGGCTTGATGATAGAGAGGGTGCGTTCGATCGCCATGAATTTTCCTTAAATCTGAATTTTTTTGGGTTTTTAAATTATTCAAAAATTGAATAAAGCCCATGATTTTAACCTGCGGTTCCCTGAGCTCAGATCAACCTTGCGCAATGAAGTGCATCCAATCAGGTTAGCGATTTCCGCTTCGATTTCCACCGCCCCGATTTGCACCCCCGCGATTCCCACCGCCAGTATTACCACCGCCGCCGCCACGGCGCTGACCGCCACCCCCCATGCCACCCGCATTGCCACCGCCACCACCGCGGCGTTGCCCCTGGTCTTGCCGTTGCCTCGTGAAGGTATCCGCGCCGATATAGCCAAACGACGTCTTCATGGGATCAGGCTGCGCGCCGCCGGTACTTTTGTCGCTCCGGTCGCCACGCTCATCGCGTCGTTTTGGCCCTTGCGAGCCGCCCCTGCCTGCCGATTGTCCATACCGCGGGCTGGGGCCGGCGCCGGCATTTCCCCCTTGAGGGCGTCCTTTTCCGCCGCGACGCCTATTGCCATTGGGCGCTGAGTCCATACGGTTCATCGGCGGTTGCAGATCGTTCGGTTCCTGATCGGCACCGGATTGCGGCAAGGCATCGGGTTGGCCGACATCGGTGACTGGAGGCCGAGCACGGGCTCCGCGGGAACGTTCACCTCTGCGCCGTGGGCCCTGGCCCCGGCGCTGTTCATCACCGCCCTCACCCGGCGGACGCGCAGGGTGGCTCGGCGCGCCACGCGGATCGGCGCGAGACTCGGCGTGACTCACCGCGTTGGTCAGCGCCCAAATATCACGCTCGTCCAGTTCAACGAATGCGCCCCGCTTAAGCCCACGCGGCAACAGCATGGCGCCATAGCGGATCCGGATGAGGCGGCTCACCGCATGACCCACCGCTTCAAACATGCGCCGGACCTCGCGATTACGCCCTTCAGAAATGGTGACCCGGTACCAGCAATTCGCCCCCTCGCCGCCGCCAGCCTCAATTGAGCGGAATTGTGCCACGCCGTCGTCCAGCGTCACGCCCTCAAGCAGGCGCCTTTTTTCCTCATTATTCAGGGCCCCCAGCACCCGCACGGCGTATTCACGCTCTAGCCCAAACCGGGGATGCATCAGTTTGTTCGCCAACTCGCCAGAACTCGTCAAAAGCAGCAGGCCTTCGGTATTCAGATCAAGACGACCGACGGACTGCCATTTGCCCTGAAATAGTTTGGGCAGCCGCCGGAATACGGTCGGCCGGTTTTGTGGATCGTCGTGCGTCACAACCTCTCCGGCGGGCTTGTGGTATGCAATGACGCGGGGAGGCGGCGGATCAATATGCACCCGGATGGGCTTTCCATTGACCTTGACGGTATCGCCGAACTGGATGCGCTGCCCAATGTGGGCTGGCTCGCCATTGACCGAAATGCGCCCTTCAAGAATCAACTGCTCCATTTCCAGCCGGGAGCCCAGTCCAGCCTGTGCCAGTACTTTGTGCAGCTTGGGAGTTTCGGGTTGCGGCAACAACACCCGCTTGTGCAACTCAAGCGCAGCATCGCCTTCGTCTGCATCAAATTGACCGGTCACCACGTCTTCAAACCGGATTGTGGTCGCCTGTGGCACTGGAACGCGTCGTCCGACGGCAGGTTTTGCGATGGCGGTCTCCTCCCGCTCGCCAATAACTATTAAATCAGGAGCATCCTGCGCGGTCTGCTCGGGTGTTACGGCCTTATTTGGCTCCTGGTCAGGCGTAGCCGGAATTTCGGAAGCCGGGTGATCTTGTTGATTCATGCTTTTACATTCATGCGTGGGAATTGCTGACATCCTGATCATGGGGATCAAGCGCATCGTGTTCAGAAGGGTTGCCGGCATCCGGCACTGGTTCTTCCAGGATTTCGGGGGAGGTCGGATTCAGCTCCAGTTCACCGGTTTCGCTGTCGGTGGCATCCAGCGAAGGGTCCTGTTCCACCGGCGGCTTCAATGCGGATTCGGCAAGACCAAACTCGATTTGTTCAAGCATGGAAACCTGACCTGACGTGCTACCCATCACAGGAAGCTGGTCCAGGGATTCGATACCCAGGTCATCCAAAAACTGCCTGGTGGTGGCGTAGAGCGCGGGCCTGCCAACCGTTTCCCGGTGACCGATCACCTCAACCCAGCCACGATCCTCCAATTGTTTGAGAAGCAGGCTGTTGATCGTGACACCGCGAATATCTTCCATGTCACCGCGCGTCACGGGCTGGCGGTACACGATGATTGCAAGCGTTTCCAGTGTTGCGCGACTGTAGCGGGGAGGCTTTTCAGGATGGAGCCGGTCCAGGTACTCGCGCATTTGCGGCCGGCTTTGAAAGCGCCAGCCCGTCGCCACACGAACAAGTTCCACACCCCGTCCTGACCAGTCGTTTTGCAGGTCTTCAAGCAGCAGCTTGAGGCTGTCGGCAGTCAGTACCCCGTTAAACAAGACACCCATTTCACGCAAAGGCAGCGGTTGCTGCGCGCAAATAAGGGCTGTTTCGAGGACGCGCTTCGCATCCGTCGTATTCATGATTGTGGTCGTTCCGAAAAAAGGCGGAAAAAAAGGCCAGGACAAGCGCATGTCCTCGCATTGCATCCATGCGCGGTCTCCTCGTTAGGGGCGCCATGTGCGGGTAGTCGAAAACTACGAAGTTTGATTGTATATCAGGCCCAAATCCACGATGGCCGCTTGCAAGTCAGCGGGCGGCTGCGACCTGAACTCCAGCATGGCACCCGTGACGGGATGCTCAAACGCCAGCCGACATGCGTGCAGTGCTTGCCGGTTCAAGCCGCCCGCAACCGCCCCCCCATAAAGCGCATCAGACACCAACGGGTGGCCCAGAAACGCCATATGAACCCGAATTTGATGGGTGCGGCCGGTATGCAGCTTGCACTTGACCAGGCAATGCCCTTCGCCGCTTTGCAGCAGCGATATCACCGTGGAGGCCACCTTGCCGGAATTTTTCTCGAGATCGACCACCGCCATGCGCAGGCGGTTGCGCGGATCACGACCTATCGCCGCTTCCACCTGGCGGGTTCGCGCGCCCTGCCATGCGCCATGGGCCAGTGCGATATATTCCCTGTGCACGTTTCGGGCTGCGATCAGGTCCACCAGCTGGTCCATCACCTTGCGCTGGCGGGCCACCACCATCAGCCCGCTGGTGTCTTTGTCAAGGCGGTGCACGATGCCGGCACGCGGCAAAAAAGAGGCCTGCGGGTCATAGGCCAACAGTCCGTTGAGCAAGGTACCGCTCCAGTTACCGGGCGCGGGATGCACCACCAGCCCGGCAGGCTTGTGGATCACCATTAAATAAGGGTCTTCAAACACAATTTCCAGCGCCATCACTTCAGGCTTGAAGGCCTGACTTTGCGGCGTAGGCCGCAACTCAATGGTGAGTTCATCCCCCGCCTTGACCTTGGTGGACGTTTTGGTCACCGTCAGGCCGCCCAGTTGCACCACCCCGGCCTCGATCAACTGCTGCAGATAGTTACGGGAGAACTCAGGCACAATGCCAGCCAAAGCCCGGTCAAGACGGCTACCATGGCTCTCGGCCGGAACCGTCACCTGACGCAGCTCCATCTCGGCGCTGGCGCTTCCCTCCTCCTGAGCTTCGTCCAGAAGACCATGGGCAGCAACAGCGCCCGATATAATTAATTTGCTTTTTTCAGAATCAGTCATCAAGAAGGTCGGTTGCAATGTTTTCCACCAAATTATCGGTTGTTCCCAATGCATTGCCGCTTGTTGCAGCCGTTTGCGCATTGTCTTTTGTAGTCGCCGGGTGCTCAAGCACACCAGCAGCGGATCCCACGGCCTCGTGGAGTCCGAACAAGATTTACGCCGAAGCCAAGGATGAAGCGAGCTCTGGTGCCTACGAAAAGGCCATTCCTCTTTATGAGAAGCTGGAAGGACGAGCTGCCGGAACCCCTCTTGCGCAGCAAGCCCAGCTTGAGAAGGCTTATGCCCAATACAAGGGTGGCGAACAGGCCCAGGCCGTTGCAACACTGGACCGGTTTATGAAGTTGCACCCGGCCAGTCCTGCCATGGACTACGCGCTGTATCTCAAAGGCCTGGTGAATTTTAACGACAATCTCGGAATTTTTGGCTTCATTTCGCGCCAGGATTTGTCCGAGCGCGACCAGAAAGCCGCAAAGGAGTCGTTTGAGTCATTCAAGGAACTGGTAACCCGCTTCCCGGATTCACGCTATGCGCCGGACTCACGCTTGCGCATGAACTATATTGTAAATTCACTGGCTCAATCGGAAGTGAACGTAGCCAGGTACTACTATTCTCGCGGCGCCTACATTGCCGCCATCAATCGGGCCCAAAGTGCAATTGCCGACTACCGCGACGTTCCGGCGCTCGAAGAAGCCACCTATATTCTTTACAAGTCCTACGACGCGCTGGGCATGACCGACCTGCGCGATGACAGCCGCCGCATCATGGAAAAAACCTATCCACAGAGCCAGTACCTGAGCAAAGGCTTCAAGTCTGCAGAGAGCCCGTGGTACAAGTTCTGGTAAGACTCTCGAGCCGGTCCATCAACTCTTGCTCCGATGTCAGCCTTTGCATCGGAGGAAGCGCCCGCAGCAAACGCCGTCCGTAGCCCATGGAAACCAGGCGGCTGTCACACACCACCAAGACGCCCTGATCGGTTTCCCGTCGTATCAGGCGGCCGGCACCCTGTTTGAGTGCCACGGCAGCCTCGGGCAGAAAATAATCGTTAAACGCACTGCGCCCCTGCGACTCCAGGAGTTTGGAGCGGGCGTCCGCCAGAGGATCGTTCGGCGGAGGAAAAGGCAACTTGTCGATGATGACCAACTGAAGCGCGTCGCCGGGCACATCAATGCCCTCCCAGAACGAGGCCGAAGCAACCAACACGCAAGCCTTGCCGCCCTTGGTATTGCCTTCCCGGAAGCGCTCAATCAGAACCCGTTTCGGCATATTCCCCTGAATAAGAACCTCCATATCACCCGAATATTCGAAAGCAAGCTGTAGCGCTTCACCAATCGTCCGCAAAGCCCGCAGCGTGGTGGTCAGCACCATGGTGCGCCCTCCCAATTGCCTGGCCCAAGCCACCGCGGACTCTGCAACCTTCGCCGTATGGGAAGGATCACCTGGTTTGGGAAAGCTTTGCGGAACATACAAAGCCGCTTGACGCCCATAATTGAAAGGGCTGCCGACCCGCAACACTTCGGCATCCACCAGTCCACAAGGTTGGGTGAACCAGCTCAGCTTGTCATCGTCCCCAAGCGTTGCCGAGGTAAATATCCAGGATTTCTCGGCTTCTCCCGCCGCACCCAGCACCTTGCTCTTTACTGCCTTTGAAATGTCCAGCGGTGACTCAATAAGTCGCAGCTGCGTACCCACATCGACCCAGCGCACGCAGCCCGGTTCACAGGCATTGACAAAGCTTTCAGCCCGCTTTGCCAGCTCAGCGCCACGCTCATGAAGCCGAACAAAGTCAGGGGCAATCTCGCTGACCAAGTCGAGCGCTGCACAGGCCTGTACGCAGGAGGCATGAACCGCTCCCAATGCCAGCGCCCAGTCAGCGGCATTCAGGCTCTCTGGCCCTTCTACAGGCCAGCGCAGCTTGGTACCGGGGTACTGCTTGCCGGCACACAAGCGCAATTCACGGGCCGCCTGCTCGGTGGCAGCAACGACCTCTTGCCAGTTGGCCAGGCCGCGGGCCAACTGCAGCCCGGCAGCCAGCATGTCCCGGGAAAAGTCGAGCACTTGACCCGTAGTGAGGTTTCTCCCCAGAAATTGCACGCCAATTTCATTCAACTGGTGCGCTTCATCAAAAATCGCAATACGCACCGAAGGCAATAGCTCGGCAACACCTGACTCGCGAACGGCCAGGTCGGCAAAAAACAGATGGTGGTTGACGACCACGACGTCCGCCGCCATGGCTTCCCTGCGGGCAAGGTTCACATGACACGAACGAAAACGCGGACATTGCGCACCCAGGCAGTTCTCCCGCGTAGAGGTCACCAGTGGAATCATCGGCGAACGCTCGTCCAGCCCCGGGAGCTCGGCCAGATCGCCGGTCCGCGTCACTTGAGACCACTCCTCAATCCTTGCCAGCGCTCGCATTGACACGCCGTGGGGCAAATTTTCCTCGTGGCGAGCCATTTCCATGCGATGCAGGCACAAATAGCTTGACCGCCCTTTGAGCAGCGCCGTGCTCACCGGCAACCCAAGCGCCTCCATAAGGCGCGGTAAATCGCGGCCAAACAGTTGATCCTGTAAGGCTTTGGTCGCGGTAGACAGTAACACCCGCTCACCGCTCAGCAATGCAGGTACCAAATAAGAAAATGTCTTGCCGACGCCCGTACTGGCTTCCACCACGAGGGGGTAGGCACCTTCAATGGCACGCGCCACAGCCAGAGCCATCTCGGTTTGCCCGCTGCGCGGTACGAAATGCTCCGCGGCGCGCGATAAAACGCCACCCGGGGCAAAAGCCTCTTCCACTTCATGCACTAGATTCATCAGGCAGGCTCGGGGGGGTCCAAAGATAATTCGAGCTGCGATATCTGGTCACGAAGCTGAAGGCGGCGCTTTTTGAAGCGCCTGAGCAGTAGTTCGTTGACAGGCAGGGCATGCACTGTCCTATCCACCAACGCGTTCAGATCCGCATGCTCAATTTTGAGTTCGATCAGCTGCCGTTCCGGGGAATGTAAATTAATGTCCAAGGTTTATTTATCCGTACGCACTGCTCTGATAATACGTCGATTGCTGCCATAAATCGAGCCTTGCCGGCTTGAACGACCACATGATGCCCAAAGGTTATCGAATCACTGCGTCCACCGGTATCCACAAAGGTGACCGGGACTATCAACAGGACCAGGTCAACCTGTTAAGTCACCCACGGTTTCCTGGCTGCATGCTGGGCATCGTTGCTGACGGCATGGGTGGCCGTAGTGGCGGGCGCAAAGCGTCTGACCAGGTCATGCTCACGACCAAACAGCTTTTTGAGCGTTATGCGCCGACGACTGACGACGCACCATCCGTGCTCAAGCAGATCATTGAAGAAGCGCATGTCGTCATCAAACTGACGGCCATTTCGGCGGAACAAGAGCCTCACAGTACGATGGCTGCGTTTTTGATCAATCCAGGGGGAGATTGCCACTGGGCGCATACCGGTGACTCCCGGATTTACCACTATCAGGGTAGCAAGCTGATCCACAGAACGGTGGATCACTCGTATGTGCAGACTCTGGTTGACAAGGGTGAGATTACCGAGGACGAGGCCAACGTTCATCCTCAATCGAATATTCTGATGGGTTGCCTTGGAACAGAAGAAGCCCCTCCCATCGCACAGCACTTCATTCCGCAATTACGCCCGGATGACGTCCTGCTCGCTTGCAGTGATGGCGTCTGGCACTACTTCAGCGCCAGCGAAATAGGGTCCGCCCTGTCCATGCTGTCACCTCGTGAAGCGACCGAGTTCCTGATCAAAAAGGCCAGGTCGCGCGCACGGGGCGCCGGTGACAATCTGTCACTGGTGATTGTCAAGTTCGAACCCTTGATCTGAGCCATGCTTTCCTACTCTGGCAAGGGCAAGGATTTCGCGGGAGGCTTGACCCGTTTGAGCCGATCGCTTTCGTACCGGGCCCGCCGCTCCTGGGCTTCCTTCTGGCGCGCATCGAATTTCTTGGCCTCTTCGGCGGCTGCAGCCTGCTTGTCGGTTCGCGCCTGGGCTTTTTCCTGATTGGCCCTGAGCCTTTCAGCGCTGGCCTCGCTGGCGGCCTTTTCACTGGACTGGGCGGTCGCTCGCTTGTCGCTCTTTTTCTGTTCCTTGTCAAGTCGCGACTGAGAGTCCTCCAGCGCTTTGGCGCGACGATCTGCTGCTTCTTGCTGCTTTTCAGGCGATGATTTTTCCTCGGTTTTCCGGATCTGTTCCACGCCTTTGCTTCTTCGCTCCTCATCGTTGAGCAAAATTTCCTGCCGCCGCAGGTCGGCCATAGCTTCGCGTCGCCGGCCATTCACCTCACCCAGGCAGCTATTGACGAAAAATTTTTTGTAACAGGCGCCGTCTTCCGCTAAAAAAACAGCTTCCAGCCTGGCTCGCTCAGCGCTGATTCTTGCACGCTCCTCATCCATGGTGCCCTGACGGGCCGCAGGCGGAACCGGCAGCACACCGGTTTGCGCGCCCACAAGCGTGCTCAGCATGGCAATGAAAAGTGCAATGGCGAATTTTTTCATGTCAGTGTCGTATCCACGTTTCTGCGCTCCAAGGCCAGGAATTCCATCGACTGCATTTCGTTGAGCCGCGAGACAGTGCGCGGAAACTCATGCACCAAAGGCCCTTCAATATATAACGCTTCCGGCGCTACGGCGGCCGACATGATCAGCTTGACACGCCGGTCATACAGAACATCCACCAGCCAGGTAAAACGTCTGGCTTCGGAGGCGAGTCTGACCGGCATGTGGGGAACATCACTCAGCAGCACGGTATGAAACTGGCTGGCAATCTCCAGGTAATCGTTCTGCGAGCGCGGCCCGCCACACAAGGTCCTGAAATCAAACCATACCACGCCTCCCGCCTTCCGCCTGGCCATGATCTGTCGCGATTCAATCTGCAAGACCGGATTTTCATCCTGTGACTCCGCCAAAGATTTAAAAGTCTCCATCATCTCGGCATCTGCCGCGGGGCCGAGCGGTGAGTGATAAAGCGTTGCGTGCTCCAGCGTGCGCCTTCGGTAATCCGTTCCGTTGTCGACGCTGATCACCTCCAGGTTGGCCTTCAACAACGCAATAGCGGGAAGAATGCGGTCCCGGTGCAGGCCATTGGGATAAAGATCATCGGGATGGAAATTGGACGTTGTCACAAAGCCCACACCGTTGTCAAACAGCGCGGTCAACAGCCGATGAAGAATCATGGCATCGGTAATGTCCGCCACGTGAAACTCGTCAAAGCAGATCAGCCGGTAGCGTTTGGCAATGCGCTTGCCCAACTCGTCGAGCGGGTTCACCGTACCCTGCAGGTCCTGCAGTTCCCGGTGCACTTCACGCATGAATTCGTGAAAATGCAGGCGGGTCTTGCGTTTGAGCGGGACGGCGCCATAAAAGCAATCCATCAGAAAGCTTTTGCCCCGTCCCACGCCGCCGTGCATGTATACGCCGCGCGGCACATTCGGCCGGATGATCAACTTCTTGAGCGCGTTCGATCTTCTCGCCTTGAACGTCGCCCATTCAGCCGAGCAGCGCTCCAGCGCATCGATCGCACGCAATTGCGCAGGGTCACTGGCGAACCCTCGAGTTGCGAGTTCGGCGTTATAGGCTGAGCAAACCAGCTCGGTCACCGATTCTGTATCCAGGCGGTCAGAAATTCAGGGAGCGCTTTTCAACTGCCAGCGCCGCCTCTTTCGTGCTTTCGCTCAGGGACGGATGAGCGTGGCAAATGCGACCAATGTCCTCGCTGCTGGCACGGAACGCCATGGCCACCACGCATTCAGAAATCAGCTCACTGGCGAATGGACCCACGATATGAACCCCCAGGATTTCATCCGTTGCAGCATCTGCCAGCATCTTGACCATGCCCGTGGTGTCGCCCAGCGCGCGCGCACGGCCGTTGGCCATGAACGGAAAAGTACCGGCCTTGTAAGCGCGCCCGGCAGCTTTCAGCTGCTCTTCAGTTTGGCCGACCCATGCAATCTCGGGGCTGGTGTAAATCACCCAGGGAACGGTATTGAAGTCGACGTGACCATGCTGACCCGCAATGCGCTCAGCCACGGCAACGCCCTCTTCTTCAGCTTTATGCGCCAGCATCGGGCCGCGCACCACATCACCGACCGCCCAAACATTGGGCAAATTCGTTTTGCATTCATCATCGACCACGATGGCGCCGCGTTCATCGAGTTTCAGCCCCACGGTTTCAGGAGCCAGACCGATGGTGTTGGCCACACGGCCAATCGAGACAATCAGTTTGTCGACTTCCAGCGTCTGAGCCTGACCTTTGGCATCGACATAGGCGACGGACACACCCTTTTTGCCGGATTTAATCTCGCCAACCTTTGCGCCGAGTTCAATCCTCAAACCCTGCTTGACAAAAGCTTTGTGGGCTTCCTTGGCGATCTGTTGATCTACCGCACCGAGAAACGTAGGCAGTCCTTCCAGAACAGTGACTTCGGCACCCAGACGACGCCAGACTGAACCCATTTCCAGCCCAATCACGCCCGAGCCAATCAGACCGAGCTTCTTGGGTACGGCACCGAGGCGCAGCGCACCTTCGTTCGAAAGAATATTTACTTCATCAAACGGAGTGCCAGGCAATGCACGGGCATTCGACCCCGTGGCCACAATAATGTGCTTGCCGGAAATGATTTCCTCTGAAGCGCCTGCAACCTTGATGTCGTAGCTGCCGTCTTTGGCAGCCACAAAGGAGCCACGGCCATGGAAGAATGTGACCTTGTTCTTTTTAAACAGGTAGGCAATGCCATCGTTGTTCTGCTTGACGACCGTATCCTTGCGGCTCAGCATCTTTGCAACATCCAGACTCAGTCCCTTCACCTCAATGCCATGCTCGGCAAAGTGGTGACCTGCCTGATCGTAGTTTTCTGAAGATTGCAGCAAGGCTTTGGAAGGAATACAGCCCACATTGGTACAAGTGCCACCCAGTGCCGGGCCACCCTTGCTGTTCTTCCATTCATCAATACAGGCGACGCTAAAGCCCAACTGAGCTGCGCGAATGGCGGCGATATAGCCGCCAGGACCGCCACCAATGGCGATCACGTCAAATTGTTTAGACATGTTTTTCCAGTGAATTGGAGACAAGGCTGGCAGTCAAGCTGCGCCAGCCTGCCCCGACAAGTATCAAATATCGAACAGCAGACGGGCCGGATCTTCCAGCGCCTCTTTCATGGCCACCAGGCCCAGCACCGCTTCGCGGCCATCGATGACGCGGTGGTCGTAGCTCATGGCCAGGTAGTTCATCGGGCGAACCACAATCTGGCCATTTTCGACGACGGCACGGTCTTTGGTGGCGTGCACGCCCAAAATGGCGGACTGCGGCGGGTTGATGATGGGGGTGGACAGCATGGAGCCGAACACGCCGCCGTTGGAGATGGAGAAGGTACCCCCCGTCATCTCCTCAATACCCAGCTTGCCGTCACGCGCCTTGGCACCGTATTCGGCGATCTTCTTTTCGATGTCGGCAAAGCTCATCTGGTCGGCATTGCGCAAGATGGGCACGACCAGACCGCGCGGCGAACCGACAGCGATACCGATGTCGAAGAAGCCGTGATAGACGATGTCGTTGCCATCGACCGAAGCGTTGAGCACCGGGTATTTCTTCAGCGCATGAACGGCCGCCTTGACGAAAAAGCTCATGAAGCCAATCTTGACGCCGTGCGCTTTCTCAAACTTCTCCTGGAAGCGTTTGCGCATTTCCATCACTGGCGCCATGTTGACTTCATTGAAAGTCGTCAGGATGGCGTTGGTTGACTGCGACTGCAGCAGACGCTCGGCAATACGGGCGCGCAGACGGCTCAT
>DASUIO010000180.1:0-2419 GCA_036279755.1 Polaromonas sp.
GGTGAGGGCTTTTAGCTTCACCTTAATTACGCTGCATCAATGGCAGGCCAAGCCAGCTTGCCCGCTGCATCGATATGCGTCAGGTACACGCGCAGGTCGAACTCGTACTGGTGGTAGTGCGGCTCCATGTGGTTGCAGAGCTGGTAAAACGCCTTGTCGTGGCCTTTTTCCTTGATGTGGGCCAGCTCGTGCACCGCAATCATTCTCAGGAACTCCTCGGGCACTTCCTTGAACAGCGAGGCCACGCGGATTTCGCGCTTGGCTTTGAGCTTGCTGCCCTGCACGCGCGACACCGTCGTGTGCGTGCCCAGCGCATGGGTGATCACCTGCAGCTTGCTGTCAAAGGCCACCTTGGACAGCGGCTCCGAGTTGCGCAGGAAATCGTTTTTCAGCCCCATCACATAGTCGTACAAGGCCTTGTCGGTCCGTATGCCATGCGCGCGCGGGTATTTTTTCAGCAGCATCTCGCCCAGCTTGTTCTTCTCCAGCAGTTGCCGCACCTGGACCTGCAGGCTGTCAGGATAGGCGGAAAGGAATTTGAGTGGTGTCATGGGTCAACAGGCCTGGTCAAGTCCGAGCCGCGGAACCGGCTTTGCCGGGCCGCAGGCGGGGCGGCCCCCTTGGGGGGCAGGGAGCGACACGAAGTGCGCGACCGTGGGGGCTAGCTCTCGCGGCGCAGCGCCGGGAACAAAATCACGTCGCGAATGCTTGGGCTGTCGGTCAGCAGCATCATCAGCCGGTCTATGCCCACGCCGCAGCCGCCGGTCGGCGGCATACCGTATTCCAGCGCGCGGATGAAGTCGTGGTCGTAGAACATGGCTTCGTCGTCGCCGCTGTCCATGGCTACCACCTGCGCGTTGAAGCGTGCGGCCTGCTCTTGCGCATCGTTCAGCTCGCTGAAACCGTTGCCAAATTCGCGGCCCGTGATGTAGAGCTCAAAGCGCTCGGTCACGCCGGGGTCGGTGTCGCTGGCCCGTGCCAGCGGCGAGATCTCGACGGGGTGTTCGCAGATGAAAGTGGGCTGCCAGAGTTTTTCTTCAACCATTTCCTCAAAGTACAGCACCTGCAAACTGGCAAGTGAGCGTGCCTGCAGGCGGTCTTTTTCTTCGGTCAGCCCGAGCTTTTTGAGCGCGTTCGTCAGCCATTCCGCGTCGTCAATATGTTCGCCGGCTGCCGTGTGCTTGAGGATGGCTTCGCGAATTGTCAGGCGTTCGAAGGCAGGCGCCAGGTCAACCGGCTTGCCGCCATAGCTCAACTGCAGGGAGCCGACCACCGTTTGCGCTGCATCGCGAATCAGCGCTTCGGTAAACGTCATCAAATCGAGGTAGTTCCACCAGGCCGCGTAGAACTCCATCATGGTGAACTCGGGGTTGTGGCGTACGCTGATGCCTTCGTTGCGGTAGCTGCGGTTGATCTCAAAGACCCGCTCAAAACCGCCGACGATCAGGCGTTTCAAGTACAGTTCGGGCGCGATGCGCAGGAACATCTCCTGGTCCAGCGCGTTGTGATGGGTTTTGAACGGCCTGGCATTGGCACCGCCCGGAATCGGGTGCAGCATGGGGGTTTCCACCTCCAGAAAATCATGCGCCACCATGAAGTCGCGGATGCCGCTGACCGCCTTGCTGCGCGCCACAAAACGCTTGCGTGTGGCCTCGTCCGTGATCAGGTCCACATAGCGCTGGCGGTATTTGAGTTCCTGGTCGGCCATGCCGTGGAATTTGTCGGGCAGCGGTCGCAGGCTTTTGGTCACCAGCCGGATGCCGTCGGCGTGAATCGACAACTCCCCGGTCCTGGTTCTAAAGAGCGTACCGGTCGCCGCCACAATGTCACCCAGATCCCAATGCTTGAAGGCGTTGTGAACTTCTTCGCCCACCCCTTCGTTGTTGATGTACAGCTGAATACGCCCGCCCGACGGGCCAAATGACGCGTCTTGCAGCGTCGCAAAGCTGGCTTTTCCCATCACGCGCTTGAGCATCATGCGGCCCGCCACGTGCACCTTCACCGCCAGCGGCTCCAGCTCTTCGTTGGTCTTGCTGCCGTATTGCGCAAACAGCGCCTCGGCCCGGTGTTCAGGCTTGACGTTGTTGGGAAAGGCCGCGCCTTTGCCATCGGCTTGTTGCTGGCGCATTGCCTTGAGCTTTTCCCGGCGTTCGATGATGAGCTGGTTTTCATCTTGCGGGTCTGCGGCAACCTGGGCTGCCGCGGGTGAATTCGGGTGGGTGGACATGGGGTCTGTGTTCCGGAAAGAGGTCGAAAAGCGCTGGGCGCCGGGCCTACCCAAAAGGGGGCCAAAAAAGCACCGAATTTTTGATTTTAAGTTTTTACGGAGCTGTTTCCTCCGTTGTCCGATCAGAAAGGCATATTTGCCCCGGAATTCGGCACCGCTGCTGGCGGAAGTTCAAAGCGAAATACCGGTGCG
>DASUIO010000181.1:0-3101 GCA_036279755.1 Polaromonas sp.
GAGGCACGCGCCGAAGCGTTTGCCATGGACCCATCACCGACTCAAGTGCGTCTGCAACTGGCCGACCGCCCGCTGGATGAGGCCCACGGCGAATTCGTGCGCATCAAGACCACGCGCCGCGCGCATTACGACGCCTTCACGCCCACCCAGCCCGGCGTGTTCGACACCGTGCTGTGGAACGCCGAGGGCGAGATCACCGAATGCACGCGCGGCAACGTGGCGATGCTGATCGATGGCCGCTGGGTCACGCCGCCGCTGGCCTGCGGTTTGCTGCCTGGGGTAGGGCGCGCGCTGGCATTGAGGGATGGAACGCTGACCGAGGCCGTGGTGCGGGTGGAAGATTTGCCGCGCGTGCAGGGCTGGGCGTTTGTAAATAGCTTGCGGGGCTGGATCGCGGCAGAGATGGTTTGAGCTGGATGTGAGTGTTTTTGGGCTCTTGCGCTTATGAACCAAACGCTGGCAGCTCTCTTTTTAATAGTTCGTTGTCTGGCCTGTAATCCCCAGGATGCGCATGACCCTTCGCATGTTGTAAGCCAGACAATGCAGGCTGATTTCGGTGCTCACGTTAAACAGGCCTTTCATTAGCCAAAGTTCTGCGGATCCGGTCGCAGCCCAGCGGCACCCGCATATTCAGACAAGCAATCATGGCCTTGTCCTACATCGCGTGATGCGCGCCGCCAGTAAGCTTTCCCTATGTCAATGTACGATAACGCAGGGCGATTTTTCCTGCCCTCAAGTGTTTTTACGGGCGAAGTCGGGTCGACCCAATGTGAAGCTACCGACCAATGGAATAAACCCACACTTTCGCCATGAAGACACTTGTCACTTGCCTGGCTGAAGACACAGCGACCGTCCTCGATAGCCTGATCGAATTGCTTCGGGAGATCGCCGATATCAAAGCCACAGTCCACTCCGCGAGCCAAGCTGAAAGCACCCGCTGGCTTGCTTGATATGATTTTGCTCCCGAAAAACGTACTTCTTGGCCGATGGTCAAGTCCCGTGATCGGAGATTACTGATTGATAAAACGCAAAGACGGACAAGTTCGGGGCAAATAGAATTTGGAATTAAAACTGGGCTGAGAGCACCGACGACCGGCCGCTTGTAGTGTCACGACCGACCGGCTGCACCTGGCCGATGGCACTGACAGCGGTCGCCTATCGAGGCCAGTAGGCCCATGTCAACTGCAGGCTTACTCCTGTGGGGACAGGGAGGATCCTGATGTATAGGCGGCTGGGGATTTCCATGATTGGGGGGGTGCTCTATGACTGAATCACTCCTTGCCACCCGCTTCGAGCGTTACTTCAGCGTTGTTCCCGCCACTACCGGGAATCTGCTCGAAAAAGTCTACCAGTTGCGCCACCAGGTCTATTGCGATGAGCTTGGCTATGAGCAGCAACGTGCGAGCCAGTTGGAGCTTGACGAGTACGACGAGCGATCAATTCACTGTCTCCTGTTTCACAAATCCAGCCAAACCTATGTGGGCTGTATTCGCCTGATTCTGGCTGACAGCCAAAAGCCTGGCATGCCGTTCCCGTTTGAGCAGGTCTGCGGCAAGTCGCTCAAGTGGGACTTTGACAGTTCGGCCGGAACGTCCCGTCGGAAATACGGTGAAATCTCCCGACTGGTCATTACCGCCAACTTTCGTCGTCGTCGCGGTGAAGCAAGCGTTGCTGATGGTGGAAGCGAGAGCTTGGATGCCAGCGTTGAAAATGAGCGACGCCTCTTTCCCTCTGTCGCACTGGGTCTTTATCTTGCAATTACCGCCATGGGTCTGAATCAGGGGCTCGAAGGTGTTTTTGCCATGATGGAGCCCCGACTGGCCCGTCAATTGCGACGCTTTGGCTTACTTTTCCAACAAGTCGGCGCAGAGGTTGAACATCACGGAATACGGGCTCCGTTCTTCATCAGCCGTGACAACCTCTTCACCAATCTCAAACTGGAGTGCCGGGGGCTGCTGGACAATATTCAAAAACAGCTCAATCCCGCCTCTCAGGATGTGCAGTGGAGATGAGCGTCAATTCTCCTTGCTACCCGGGAGGCATCCATAGCATCTCGCTGCGAAGCAGGCGCTTAATCATGCGACGGCGACTAACCCTTGGCGAGACAGCGGGAAACCGGTGCGCGGCTGGGCGCTCGTTCCGGCAGCCACGCTCAACCCAAGCGACTAGCTCTCAAAAATAGAGCTATCAACGCAAGCCAGACAAGCGCTATAGCCATATTTCATGGCAGGTTCAACCTGAAAATATCAGAGCCGCTCTTTGGTGTACGAGCCCCGGTCCATATCCACGATCTCCACACTGAGCTGCACCAGCACGCCTGCAGGCTTGGGCGCAAGCCGGCGCAGCACGGCGGCCACGCGTTCCGAAAGGTCGCGCTTGGCTTCGGGCGTGCGGCCTGACAGTAGGCGCAACTGGGCATGCACAAACGCGCGCGGCTCGGGCGCGGTGCCGATGGCGAAGCTGTTGGCCACGGCGAACCGGGTCTTGAGGTCGGCCTCGTCGGCAACTTCGGGGCTGGCGGTGATGGCCTGGTTCAGCTCCGTGAGGGCTTGCGCCTCGGGGAAACCGGCGAGGTTGCGGGAGTATTCGACGATGAGGTGGGGCATGGCAGTCCTTGGTGAGGTGAAAGCGGGTTGTGCAAGCGCTCAGGCCACAGGCAGCATCAGGATGGCAGGCGCTGCCGGTGCGGCCAGTTCGGGGTAGTCGCGGCTGAAGTGTAGCCTCAGGCTTGCGCGGCGCAGCCGGGCTGAGCGCGCCATGAGCTCGGCTACCTGCACGACATAGCGCTTCACCTTTCTGTTGTCAGTCTTTCCAGTGCTGGGCTACAGAATCAGCTCCGAAAACCCAGCGAGCCGCACTACTTTGTCCGATACCCCAATTGCTGCGCCACAAAGCCGTCAAACGCAGTCAGCAAGGGCTGAAACTGTTCAGGGCTGCCTTCCAGCTGCATCAGCGCGGCACAGCTTGCCTCCAGCGTGGAGAGTTGATCGGGTCTATGCGCTTTGCGGATCAGGTAGTGCGAAGCAGGCATGTCCTGCAGCGACAGGCGCGGCAGTTGTTGCAGCTGCGGGTTGCGGTAAAGCATCTTGCGGCTCTTGCGC
>DASUIO010000182.1:0-9222 GCA_036279755.1 Polaromonas sp.
TGATGTACTGACGGGCTTGCCCTGGAGCAAGAAAACCAAGATCAAGCATGATCTGGCCAATGCCGAGGACGTCCTCAATGAAGACCACTATGGTCTTGAAAAAGTCAAAGACCGCATTGTGGAATACCTCGCGGTGCAGCAGCGCGTCGACAAACTCAAAGCCCCCATTCTTTGCCTGGTAGGGCCTCCAGGCGTCGGTAAAACTTCGCTGGGGCAGTCGATTGCCAAGGCGACCGGGCGCAAGTACGTGCGCGTGGCTTTGGGGGGCATGCGTGACGAGGCGGAAATTCGCGGCCACCGCCGCACCTATATCGGCTCCTTGCCCGGCAAGGTGCTGCAAAGCCTGACGAAGGTGGGCACGCGCAACCCGCTTTTTTTGCTCGATGAGATCGACAAGCTGGGCACCGACTTTCGCGGCGATCCCTCAAGCGCCTTGCTTGAGGTGCTCGATCCCGAGCAGAACCACACATTCGTTGATCACTACGTTGAGGTCGATTTCGATTTGAGTGATGTCATGTTCGTGGCAACGTCGAATTCGATGAACATTCCACCGGCCCTACTGGACCGCATGGAAGTTATCCAGCTCTCAGGCTATACAGAAGACGAGAAAACCAACATCGCCATGCGTTACCTGTTGCCAAAGCAGTTGAAGACCAACGGCGTCAAGGCGAACGAACTGGAAATCACCGAGCAGGCTGTGCGTGACATCGTGCGTTATTACACACGTGAAGCCGGCGTGCGCGCGCTGGAGCGGGATCTCTCCAAGATTTGCCGCAAGGTCGTCAAAGGTATCCAGCTCAAGAAAATGACGCCAAAAGTGGTCGTGGGTCCGGACAACCTCAACGACTTTCTTGGGGTTCGAAAATTCAATTATGGTCGTGCGGAGGAAGAAAACCAAGTCGGCCAGGTGGTCGGCCTGGCCTGGACCGAAGTCGGTGGCGATTTGCTGACGATTGAGGCTGCCGTGATGCCCGGCAAAGGCGTGATCACCCGTACCGGCTCGCTCGGCGATGTCATGAAGGAATCCGTCGAGGCTGCTCGTACCGTGGTTCGCAGCCGCGCAAAACGCCTGGGAATCAAGGATGAGATGTTTGAAAAGCGTGACATCCACATTCATGTGCCGGATGGCGCCACGCCAAAAGACGGCCCGAGCGCAGGTGCTGCCATGACAACTGCGTTTGTCTCTGCCCTGACCGGCATCCCGGTACGCGGTGATGTGGCCATGACGGGGGAGATCACCCTGCGTGGCGAGGTGACCGCCATTGGTGGTCTGAAGGAAAAATTACTGGCCGCTTTGCGTGGCGGGATCAAGACGGTGCTGATTCCTGAAGAAAACGCCAAAGACCTGCAAGAGATTCCTGACAATGTGAAGACGGGTCTGGAGATTGTTCCGGTGAAATGGATAGACCAGGTGCTGCAAGTAGCGCTTGAGCGCCAGCCCGTTCCACTGCCCGATGAAGACGCCATAGTCGTCGTCCCTGCGCCTGCCGGGGCGGCTGCACCTGTGGAAGCCGCGGGCACGGTGAAACATTAAGTCAAACTTTTTTGGCGGCCTTCGAAAAGCTCAAATAATCACGCTATAATTCATACATGTCATCGCGGGAGTAGCTCAGTTGGTAGAGCGCAACCTTGCCAAGGTTGAGGTCGAGAGTTCGAGACTCTTCTCCCGCTCCAATCCAAAGGGCAGCACTTTAAAATGCTGCCCTTTTTTATTGAAGTAATTAGTTGTAGACGATGGAGCTTACGAGCTTTATCTAAGAAAAAAAGCATGGCGCGGTAACAAAGCGGTTATGTACCGGATTGCAAATCCGGCTAGCCCGGTTCGACTCCGGGCCGCGCCTCCAGAAATCATTGTCAACAGCCCCTGCCACGGGGCTTTTTTGTTTGACAATACAGTGATGCTTTGGCCTGAGTGGTGGAATAGCTCAACACGGCGGACCGGAGATGGCGCCAGAAGACCAGTTCTGCCCATAATGAAGACTTTGGCCTGATCGCGGGGGTGGCGTAATCGGTAGCCGCACGGGACTTAAAATCCCGGGACAGAAATGTCGTACGGGTTCAAGTCCCGTCCCCCGCACCATCAACGTCCTTCAGGCGGCGTGGTGTCCAAGCTCAGCCAAACTTGGCAGGGTGATACAAGGCACTCCGGCAGCATGTATCAGTCCTGTTGCAACGGCCCACATGGAATTAAAAGCAGCCATCTGTTGACAATTTTTGTATGGTGGAGAGGAGGAGGATCGAACTCCCGACCTCTGCATTGCGAACGCAGCGCTCTCCCAGCTGAGCTACCCCCCCATCAGTAAGAAGTCTAACAATAAATCGGACGCTCAGCCAAGTTTTTTTGTAGGTTGCCAACGAAGAATCGTTGTGGTAACTGGCCAGGCTTGGCTTTGGCGCTTCACGGCTTGGATTGTGCGCATGAAGGAACTGAATCAGGCCATGCAGGCGTAAAGGGTCTGAGGTGAACTGCTCACGATGGCACAATGCATGTTCGTGTCGAAACCGCAATAGGCCGGGACACTTTCAAAAATATGGGTACTTTTGACGCGACTTTTCAGCATCAACTTCAAAAGAACCTGGCATTCCTGCCGGTTGCCGCCCGTTTTGCGGTTCTGGTCTCAGCGCAGGGCGTTTCCTTGAAAATTGGGTAAGATAAATTCCATGTCCCGCTACAACACACCTTTTGAAATTCACGTACACGGCGAAGTGCCTTTGCGTGCGGATGTCAGCTTTGAGCAATTGCAGGCGGCTCTCAAGCCGCTGTGGAAGTATGCGGGCTCAAAATCACTGGCTGCGGGTGCTGCAAGTTCTTACGAGGAAGAGCCCGGCATTCAATTTGATGTTCATAAGCATTTGCTGCAAATGTGCTGGACAGTTCCGGGTGACCTGGATTTCCGCCAGGCACTTGACGAAATGTGCATGGGCTTGAATGACCTGGCCGAGATGGGCGCGCCCATTGAAGTGACTTTTTACGACGCGGATTTTGACGATGAGGAGGAGGGCGCTGATGAAGAGGATGCGCGTGACGACTTCTCCATTTATTTTGTGGGTCCCACGCCAGCCGCCATCATGCAGGTTCAGCGGGACTTGCTGGTGCAGGACATGATCAGCTTGATGGAGCGGCATTTCGATGCCTCGGAACTTGGTGAAGTCGTGGCGGCTGTGGACACCTTGTTTGCCCGGCGCTTTGATTCCCTTGTCAACTCCATGCAGATCGGCAGGCCGCAGGGCGGATCGGGCCACGGCGGTGGCCGAAAGCCGCGGCATCTGCACTAGGCCGATGGCGGTATGCGCCCGGCCTTGATCGTGAGGTCGAGTTCACTGGCAAAGCCCAGGCCACGCAGGTAGACATTCATCACACATTGGCCCACTTCCAGCAGGTTAAAGGCTTGCGGGTCGAGCAGCCAGTTTTGTATCAGGCCGTCTATCAGGGCGTGCAAACCCTGTGCTGCAGTGGCGGCCGGCATGGCCAGTGTCAGCTTCGTCTGACGCGACGCGGCGTTCAGGCTTAGTTCAACACGGCTTAAAAAGCCCTGGCGCACCGCCAGATGGCGAAGGCGAACGGCCTGAAGCTCTTCAACATATTCCACTTTTTGGGTCGCGACCTCGAAGACACGACGGGTCTGCGCATCGTTCACGATCTGCTGGAGAGCGTTGATGGTGGCATGCCGTATCCGGGAAAGTGCATGGGCATTGGCGCCGCTGGCCCCTTCCAGGTCACTCTCTTCGTGGCTGAAAGACGCTTCCATGGGCAGCGTGACCCGTTCCATCATGGCGTTGAACAGGTTGGCCTTGTCCTTGAAATGCCAATAGATGGCACCGCGGCTGGTGCCTGCATGCCGGGCAATGTCCTGCAGACTGGTGCGAGACACGCCCTGCGCCTGAAACAGATGTTCGGCCGAATCCAGCAGCTTGTGGCGGGTTTCCAGCGCTTCTTCTTTGGTTCGACGGGCCAAGGGGTGTCTCCTGAAAGGAATTTATCGGGCGGATCTTATACATTCATAAGTGCATGTAAACTATACCACTCGCAAAAACCTTATTGTTTTCGTTGTCGGTCAATGGCTTTGCTTCAAAAAGCCGACGCTGCACTATTCTTTGCGCTTTCGCTCAAAAAAATCAAGGAACAGCATGCCTATGTCTCGCGTTGTCCATTCTTATGGGTCGCCCAAATCTGTGCGCCGCCAGCCGCTGGTGGTGGTAGCCGCACTTTCATTGCTTCTGGCTGGATGTGGCAAAGGTGGCGAGACGCCGGGCGGCACCGCGCCGCCGCCTGCTCAGGTCGGTGTGGTGACGGTGAAGCAGGGCGACGTTGGTTTGGTAACCGAACTTCCCGGCCGCCTTGAGGCTTCGCGCGTCGCGCAGGTCAGGGCGCGTGCCGCCGGTATTTTGCAGAAGCGCTTGTTCCGTGAAGGCAGCGATGTAAAAGCCGGTCAGCCACTCTTCAGTATTGACGCCGCGCCATACGCCGCCGCCGCCGCCAGCGCAAAAGCTGGTCAGGCGCGTGCTGAAGCCAATTTGGCGCAAGCGAGCGCACTGGCCGAGCGCTACAAGCCGCTGGTCGAAGCCAATGCGATCAGCAAGCAGGAATACGCCAACGCCGTGGCGTCGCAAAAGCAGGCCGAGGCTGATGTGGCTGTCGGCAAGGCCAGCGTGCAAACAGCCAGTATTAATCTGGGCTATGCCTCAGTCACCGCGCCAATCTCGGGCCGTATCGGTCGTGCGCTGGTCACCGAAGGTGCGTTGGTCGGGCAGGGTGAAGCCACCCAACTCGCGGTGATCCAGCAGATCAACCCCATGTACGTCAACTTCACGCAATCCGCATCGGAGGTGATGAAGCTGCGCGCGGCCATGGAAAGCGGCCAGTTCAAGCGTGCCAGCGGCGTTGATGCGGCCAGCGTGCGCATCGTACTCGAAGACGGCACGGAATACCCACAACCCGGCCGCTTGCTGTTTTCAGACCTCACCGTCGATGCCACGACGGGCCAAGTGACCTTGCGAGCTGAGGTTCCCAACCCGGGCGGGCAGTTGCTGCCGGGTCTGTATGTGCGTGTGCGCCTGGAGCAGGCTCAGGCGACCAATGCCATCACCTTGCCCCAGCAGGCCGTCACACGCACGGCGCAGGGCGATACGGTGATGGTGGTCGGGGCTGACGGGAAAGTCACGCCGCGCCCAGTCAAGATCGGTTCCGCCAAAGGCGCGCAGTGGGTGGTGCTGGAGGGTCTTAAAACGGGCGAACAGGTCATGGTTGACGGCTTCCAGAAGCTCAGAGGCAGCGCACCCGTCAAGCCCGTGCCATGGCAAGCGGCTGGTGCCCAGCCAGCGCCCGCTGCATCAGCTGCCTCATCGGCTGCGAAGTAAGGAGCGCAGCGCATGGCCAAGTTTTTTATTGATCGGCCGATCTTTGCCTGGGTGATTGCCCTGTTCATTCTGGTCGTTGGCAGCGTGGCGGTCACGCAGTTGCCTATCGCACAGTACCCGCCTGTTGCCCCGCCCTCCATCGTGGTTTCTGCAAGCTATCCCGGCGCTTCCGCCAAAACACTGGAGGACAGCGTGCTGAGCGTGATCGAGCGCGAAATGAACGGCGCTCCGGGCTTGATCTATATCGAATCGGTTGCCCAGGCGAATGGCGCCGGCAACATCACCCTGAGTTTTGAGACGGGCACCAATCCCGATCTGGCACAGGTGGACGTGCAAAATCGTCTGGCGCGCGCCTCTCCACGCCTGCCCCAGGCTGTCACCCAGCAGGGTGTGCGGGTCGACAAGGCGCGCGCCAACTTTCTGCTTTTCACCATTCTTTCGTCAGACAACCCGGCGATTGATCCGGTCGGACTGGGTGACTATGCCTCGCGCAACGTGATTCCCGAACTGCAGCGCCTTCCCGGCATTGGACAGGTCCAGCTGTTTGGCACCGAGCGCGCCATGCGTGTCTGGATTGATCCGGCCAAGCTCGCCGGCTTCGCGCTTTCGGCCACTGATGTCACGAATGCCATCCGCGCCCAGAATGCTCAAATCTCGTCCGGCACGATTGGTGATCTACCCAACGTGGCGGGGCAAGGCATTGCTGCCACGGTGGTGGTCAATGGCCAGCTTTCCAGCGTTGAGGAGTTCGGTAATGTGGTGCTGCGCGCCAACACCGATGGCTCAAGCGTGCGACTGAAAGACGTGGCACGGATTGAACTGGGCGCGCAGGCCTATGCGACCTCAGCCCGCCTTAATGGCAAGCCCTCTAGCGGCATCGGCGTTCAGCTCACGCCCAGCGGCAATGCCCTGGCCGCCGCCAAGGCCGTTCGCGCCAAGATGGAAGAGCTCAAACCCTACTTTCCCCAAGGTGTGACTTACGCCATCCCCTATGACAGCTCACGCTTTGTGAGTATCTCGATCCGCCAGGTGGCAGAAACTCTCGTCGAAGCGGTGGTACTGGTGTTTCTGGTGATGTTCTTGTTCCTGCAGAACTGGCGCTACACCATCATCCCGACTATTGTGGTTCCAGTTGCCTTGCTCGGTACCTTTGGCACGCTGCTGGCGCTGGGTTTTTCAATTAATGTGCTGACAATGTTCGGCATGGTGCTGGTCATCGGTATCGTGGTCGATGATGCGATTGTGGTGGTCGAAAACGTCGAGCGCATCATGAGCAATGAAGGCTTGCCGCCGCTGGAGGCAACGCGCAAGGCCATGGGGCAGATTTCCGGTGCCATCATTGGTGTGACAGTGGTGCTGATCTCTGTGTTTGTGCCGCTGGCATTTTTTGCGGGCTCGGTCGGCAATATTTACCGGCAGTTTGCAGCGGTCATGGTGACGTCGATTTCTTTTTCGGCGTTCCTTGCGCTGTCGCTCACGCCCGCGCTGTGCGCCACGCTGCTCAAGCCTGTCGAAGCGGGTCATCACCATGCCAAAACCGGATTTTTTGGCTGGTTTAACCGTTGGTTTTCGCGCACCGCCAAGAGCTACGAAGGGCTGGTGGCCCGCCTGCTGCGGCGCGCCGGCCGCTACCTGATTATTTATGGGGCCATCATCGCTGTGGTGGTGCTTGTTTACACGCGCCTGCCGACTTCCTTTCTGCCCCAGGAAGACCAGGGCACGATGCTGGTGAATATCCAACTGCCGCCAGGTGCAACGCTGGAACGCACTCGCAAAGTGGTGGAGCAAGTTGAGGGCTTCATTCTCAAACAGCCTGAAGTGCAAAGCATGGTCGGCGTGCTCGGCTTCAGCTTTTCGGGTCAGGGGCAAAACGCAGCGTTGGCCTTTGTGACGCTGAAAGACTGGTCTGAACGGAAAGAAAAAGGGCAGTCCGCGGAGGCCCTGGCCGGGAGGGCCTTTGGCGCGCTATCGGGAATTCGCGACGCGTTTATCTTCCCCTTGAGCCCGCCCCCGATTCCTGAACTGGGCACTGCCAGCGGCTTCAGCTTTCGTTTGCAGGACCGCGCCGGGCTGGGCCGCGAGGCCATGCTGGCCGCCCGCGGTCAGTTGCTGGGCATGGCCTCCAAAAGCCCGGTGCTGACGCAGGTGCGGCCGGACGGGCTGGAAGACGCGCCGCAATTACAGATCGACATCGACCGCGACAAGGCCAATGCCTTGGGTGTCAGCTTTGATGCTATCAATGCCGCGCTGTCCACGGGGCTGGGCTCCAGTTACGTCAATGACTTCCCGAACCAGGGGCGCTTGCAGCGCGTCGTGGTGCAGGCCGATGCACCCGCGCGCATGCAGCCTGATGACCTGCTCAAACTGAATGCCAGCAACAGCCGGGGGCAGACGGTGCCGCTCTCTGCCTTTGCCAGCACGCGCTGGATCAACGGTGCCATGCAGACCATTCGCTACAACGGCTACCCAGCCATCCGCATCAGTGGCAGCGCAGCACCAGGCTACAGCACCGGTGCCGCCATGGCTGAAATGGAAAAACTTGCCGCCCAGTTGCCACCGGGCTTTGGCTATGAATGGACCGGCCTGTCGCGGGAAGAAAAGCTGGCGGGCTCGCAGGCGATGATTCTTTATGGTTTTGCCATTTTGGCGGTGTTTCTGTGCCTTGCTGCGCTGTACGAAAGCTGGTCCATCCCGCTGGCCGTGATTCTGGTGGTTCCACTCGGTGTCTTGGGCGTTGTGCTGGCCACCTTGCTGCGAAGCTATGCCAATGACGTGTATTTCCAGGTCGGCCTGATCACCATCATCGGTTTGTCGGCAAAGAACGCCATTTTGATCATCGAGTTTGCCAAAGACCTGCAGGCGCAGGGCAAGGGCGTGATTGAGTCGGCGCTGGCCGCTGCGCATCTGCGCTTTCGGCCCATTGTCATGACCTCAATGGCTTTCACCTTGGGCGTGCTGCCGCTGGCGGTGGCCACCGGCGCAAGTTCAGCGAGCCAGCGTGCCATCGGAACCGGCGTGATTGGTGGCATATTGACCGGCACGTCGCTCGCAGTGATCTTTGTGCCAATATTGTTCGTGGTGGTGCGCGGCCTTTTCAAAGGCAGCGAGCGGCAGAGAAGAATGTATTCCGAGCATGCCAAAGCGGCAGGCATCGACGGGCAGGAAAGCTATGAAGAAAATGAGGGTAAAACCCATGAGTAAGACCCGATTTGCGCAACGCCTCACGGTGAGCGCCGCGGTGCTGCTGGCGGGCTGTTCACTGATTCCCCGGTACGAGCGTCCCGCTGCACCCGTGGCAACGACCTATCCGGCTTACAGTCGCTCTGTCCAAGCCCCATCCGCACCGGCTGTCGGAACGACGCCAGCGTCCAGTGTGGCCTGGCAGGACTTTTTTGCAGACCCCAAACTCAAACGCCTGATCGGGCTGTCACTGGACAACAACCGGGACCTGCGCGTGGCGGTGCTCAACATCGAGCAGACCCGTGCGCAATACCAGATTCGGCGCGCTGACCAGTTCCCCAGCGTGAACGGCGTGCTCAGCGGTTCACGTACACCAGCGGCCAGCGGCGGCACCACCAGTCTTTACAACGTGGGCTTGGCGGTCACGGCATATGAGTTGGACTTCTTTGGCCGCGTCAGCAGCTTGAAGGAAGCGGCGCTGGGCCAGTATCTGGCAACCGAAGAGGGGCGAAAAACTGCGCAAATCAGCCTGATCGCGGCAGTGGCCAATACCTACCTGAGCCTTCTGGCAGACGAAGAACTGCTGGACATCACCCGCCAGACCCTGGCGACCCGCGAAGACTCCCTGAAACTCGGCAAGTTGCGCTTTGACAATGGCGTGACTTCCGAGCTTGACTACCGCCA
>DASUIO010000183.1:0-5040 GCA_036279755.1 Polaromonas sp.
GAGCGGTTATTCTGGCGGCGGGCGGCCAATGATTGAAGCCTACGAAGCCGGCACCGCGCCTTTGTTTGAACTTTACGGTCTGGGCCTGGAGCACAAGCACCTGCCCGAAATCATGAAGTACACGGGCTTGAGCCGCCGACCGGTGTTTATTCCCTCGGTGGGCAACTTCAAGCAGGGCATGCTGGTGCAGCTGCCGCTGCACCTTGACCTGCTGCCCGGCCAGCCGAGCGCCGCGCGTCTGCATGACGTGCTGGCCCGGCATTACGCAGGCAGCGAATGGGTGACAGTTGAAGCCGCGCCGGAATCGGGCAAGCTCGATGCCCTGGCCCTGAATGACACCAACAAGATGGAGCTGCGCGTGTTTGGCAACGAACGCTACCGCCATGCCGTGCTGGTTGCGCGGCTGGACAATCTGGGCAAGGGCGCGTCGGGCGCTGCGGTGCAAAACCTCAAGCTGATGCTGGACCTTTGAGGTGGTGGCCCGGCTGCGGCCGCCATTTGCTGTTAATTTGGCAACTTGCTGCCCCCCCCGCCGGTTGGCGCTGACCGCTGTATTTTTTTGACAAACCGGTGATTTTGACGGCATTGCACCGGCGACAGCGCAGTCGGCATTGCCGATTTTTCCGTTGCAGACGCGCTCTTGTCCGACAGGGGTGCAGCGCGGCTTGGCCTACGCTTGGCATCATCCGCGGCGGCCAGCGCGGACGCAGTACCTGAGTAGCTGCGTGCGGGCCTGCCGGTCAAGGACAACAACTCCCGTACTGCATCTGCCATGGCCATGACTTTCATCCTGTTTTCCCTGCCGCCACGTCCGGCGCCTGCCGGCCTGAGTGGCCCAGCCCAGTCGCGCATTGGCCCCGGCCGACGCTGGGCGCCTGTAGCGCTGCTGCTGGCACTCAGTCTCAGTTACCCGCCCGCCAACGCCGAAAAAGCCACTCCTGCGGCAAAAAACCCGGCTTCCACGGCGGCTGCGCCGGGCAACGCAAAAGCCGGTGAACAGCTGGCACGTTCTGGCAAACCGCCGTCAGTTGCTGCCTGCGTCAGCTGCCATGGCGTGGAGGGCGAGGGCGTGGCCGCCTTCCCACCACTGGCCGGTACCGGTTATGGCTACCTGCTGGCCCAGCTCGACGCCTTTGCTGACGGTAGCCGGCACAACGCCGTGATGGCACCGATGGCGAAAGGCCTCTCGCCCGACGAGCGCGCCAGCGCGGCGGCCTATTTCAGCGGCTTGCCGGCTCGCGTGCGTCCGCTCGCCGCGCCACCGCCTGCAGCGAGCGATGCTGGCGGCTGGCTCGCTCAGCGCGGGCGCTGGGCTGACAACCTGCCCGCCTGTGCGCAGTGCCACGGCCCGGCAGGCGAAGGCGTGGGCAGCCAGTTTCCGCCGATTGCCAGCCTGCCGGTGGACTACCTGCAGGCGCAAATTCAAGCCTGGAAAGACGGCACCCGCCCGCCCGGGCCGCTGGGGCTGATGTCGGCCATTGCCCGCAAGCTCAGCACACAAGACGTGCAGGCGCTGGCGGCGTATTACGCCCAGCTCCATGCCAAGCCCGCCGCAGCTGCCGCAACGCAGCCGGGCCCCGTCAAGGGAGCCAAGCCATGACACCGAGAACTTCCGCATCCGCCACCCCGGCTGTTCCGGCGCCCAGGGCTGCCATGCCTACTGCGACGCTTGGCCTGCTCGTCTTTGTCGCCTTCATGCTAGGCGCGCTGGCTGTCATCGCGATAGGCTATAACGTGACCGGACGGGACTCGCCCCAATTGGCGGCCACCTCTACACCGCCCGGCACAGCCTCCGGTACGCCGTCACGCGGGTTGAGCGACGCCGCCAGCCCATCCACCCCGGCGCCGGCCAAGACGGGTGCCGTTGCGCCCGAGGCCGCCACCGCGGCTGCTGCAGGCATGCTCGTCGCAGCGCCTGCGCGCTTTGCCCCGCCTGATGACCGCAAGATTCCGGACACTGAAATGGGCGCGGTGATCCGCGCCGGCGAGCAGATTTTTTTGCGTACCGGCGTCAACGCCAAAGCCTTCGTCGGCAACTCGCTCAACTGCGTCAATTGCCATCTGGATGCGGGGCGGCTCGCAGGCTCGGCGCCGTTGTGGGGCGCCTACCCGCTCTACCCCGCCTACCGGTCCAAGACCAGACAGGTCGACAGCTTTGCCGAGCGCCTGCGCGGCTGCTTTGTGTACAGCATGAACGGCAAGGCGCCACCCAACGGCCACGAGGTGCTGGTGGCGCTGGAGTCTTATTCCTACTGGATGGCTAGCGGCGCACCCGTGGGTGCGAAGCTGCCGGGAAGCGGCTACAGAAAACTGGCCGACCCGCCCCAGACGCCGGATTTCGCGCGCGGCCAGGCGGTGTTTGAAGCCAAATGCGCGCTGTGTCACGGCGCGGATGGCCAGGGCCAGCGCTCGGGCGACAGGCAGGTGTTTCCGCCGCTGTGGGGGCCGCAGTCATACAACTGGGGCGCCGGCATGCATCAGGTCGACAATGCCACCGCCTTTATCAAGGCCAATATGCCGCTGAGCCAGGGCGGCACGCTGAGCGACCAGGAAGCCTGGGACGTGGCCACCTTCATGAACAGCCAGGAACGCCCGCAGGACCCGCGCTTTACCGGCAATGTCAGCGACACCCGCAAGAAATTTCATGACAGTGAGTTTTCACTCTACGGAACAAGCGTCAACGGGAAAGTGCTGGGCAGCAGCCGGTAGGTTGCGTGCGGGCAGGCACAGGGACGACCGGCAAAAGCGCGTCGTTCGTCAGGCCTCGTCGATGTCGGCTCGCAGCACGCGCCGCACCACCTCACCAGAAAAGCCGCGCGCCGCCAGAAACCGCGCTTGCCGGGCACGCTCTGCCGCTTCGGTCGCCGGGGCTCCAAAGCGCCGCTGCCAGAGGGCGCGCGCGCGCTCCAGCTCGCTGCCCCGCAAGTCGGCCAGCGCCTGCGCAATAGCATCGGGCGCAATGCCTTTGAACTGCAAGACCTGGCGAATGCGCGCTGCACCCTGGCGCGGCGCTTTCTGATGCACCACCGAGGCGACCACCCGCGCCTCGCTGATGAAGTCCTTGGCCTGCAGCTCATCAAGCACCTGCGCCAGCTGGCCCGGCGTTTCTTCGTGGGGTGCCAGTTTGCGCTCCAGCTCGGCCCGCGAATGCTCGCGTGCGGCCAGATGGCGCAGGGCGCGGCCCTTGAGCGAAAGGCCAAAGCCCGCCCGGGCTGCAGGTTTGACGGGGTTCATCGAAAGGCGCAGCGCATAAACGCTATTACTTCAATAGCTGCTTGCGCCCGTGCTGTTTTGGTTAACGCCTCATTTGGCATATAAAACCGGGTCAAGCTGCAACTTTAGGAGCTTTGTCGGCTTTTTCAGGTTTGGCAGCCTTGTCTGTTTTGTCGCTCGCCTCGGCAGCCACAGTGACCGCCGCTTGCACCGGCGGGATGCCCAGCGATTCGCGCACCTTGTTTTCGATTTCGATGGCGAGCGCCGGATTTTCCTTGAGGAATTCACGCGAGTTGTCGCGGCCCTGGCCGATTTTTTCGCCATTGAAGGCATACCAGGCGCCAGCCTTTTCAACGATGTGGCCGGCCACGCCCAAATCCAGCACCTCGCCCAGGCGGCTGATGCCTTCGCCGTACAGAATATCGAATTCCGCCGTCTTGAACGGCGACGCCACCTTGTTTTTGACCACCTTCACGCGGGTTTCATTGCCGATGATTTCATCGCCCCGTTTGATCGAGCCGATGCGGCGGATGTCCAGCCGCACCGAGGCGTAGAACTTCAGCGCGTTGCCGCCGGTGGTGGTTTCGGGCGAGCCAAACATCACGCCGATCTTCATGCGGATCTGGTTGATGAAAATCACCATGCAGTTGGCTTTCTTGATGCTGGCGGTCAGCTTTCTGAGCGCCTGGCTCATCAAGCGGGCCTGCAGGCCGGGCAGCGAGTCGCCCATTTCGCCTTCCAGCTCGGCCTTGGGCGTGAGTGCGGCCACCGAGTCGATCACGATCAGATCCACCGCGCCGGAGCGGGTCAGCGAGTCCACGATTTCAAGCGCCTGCTCGCCGGTGTCGGGCTGGGAAATCAGCAGCTCCTGCAGGTTCACGCCGAGCTTTTGTGCGTACTGAATGTCCAGCGCGTGCTCGGCGTCGACAAAGGCACAGGTACCGCCGATTTTTTGCATTTCGGCAATCACCTGCAGCGTCAGCGTGGTTTTGCCGGACGACTCCGGTCCGTAAATCTCGATCACCCGGCCACGCGGCAGGCCACCGACGCCCAAGGCAATGTCCAGACCGAGCGAGCCGGTCGAGACCACCTGGATGTCTTCAATCACCTCGCCGGCACCCAGCTTCATGATGGTGCCTTTGCCAAACTGCTTTTCAATCTGGGCTAGCGCGGCCTGCAGGGCCTTGGCTTTTTCGGTGTTCAGTGCCGGGCTGGATTTGATCGGTGCGTCCATGAAAATCTCCTTGAGAATCAATGATTTAAAAACTTTTACCTCAATTCCAGTCTATGCCTTTAATCACAGGCTGGATGCATGACCAGTACTTTATGGGCGTCGTTAAAATAAGTAAACCCTATTTTTAGTCAGTTTTCCTGATGAATTAGGCGGACAAATAAAGTAGCATGGACGGATGCAGAAAACCGCCGTCACCGACGCGCTTCAGCCGCCCCACGGCAGCGGCGCTGCCAGCGATCAGGGCTGGCGCCTGACCCATCTGGGGCGCCTGCTCGGCCAGGCCTTGCGCCGTTTCGATGAACGCGTGCTGTGGCTCATGGCGCGCAACGTGGAGGTGCCGCTGGCGCTTTCAAATCTGGCAGCGCGCGATCAGGTCGGCGCCGCGCACATCCACATCACGCGGCATCTGGCCGTGGGCGGCTCGCGCCTGACGGACCTGGCCAAAAGTGCCGGCATGAGCAAGCAGGCCATGGGCGATCTGGTCAACCAGTGCGAAGCCTGGGGACTGGTCAGGCGCGAGGCCGACCCGCACGACAAACGGGCCCGCCAGGTGGTGTTCACCGAATCGGGTCTGTTGTGGCTGCAAGCCTTCA
>DASUIO010000184.1:0-14449 GCA_036279755.1 Polaromonas sp.
TTGAAACTGTCGGCATACTTCTTCGGGTCCTTCCCGTCCCAGACCGTGCCGTCGATCAGCTTGCTGGTGCGCATGATGTCTTTGGGGATGCTCACCTTGGCGGCTGTGGCAGCCTGCTTGTAGATGTCGATCTGGTTGATCTGCCTGGCCACGGCCAGGTAGTCGGGGTGGTCCTTCATCAGGCCCCAGCGTTTGTGCTGGGTCAGAAACCACATGCCGTCGGACAGGTAGGGGAAGTTGACGGCGCCGTCATTGAAGAACTTCATGCAGTTCGGGTCGTCCCAGGTCTTCCCCAGCCCATTCTGGTAACGACCCAGAATGCGCTGGTTGATGGCGTCTACGCTGGTGTTGACGTAGGACTTGTCGGCGATGGTCTCGGCCATCTTGTTTTTGTTGGCCAGGCTGGCGTCGATCCATTTTCCCGCTTCGATGATGGCGGCCGTCACGGCGCGCGCCGTGTTGGGATATTTATTGACGAAGTCGGCGGTGCTGCCCAGCACCTTCTCTGGGTGGTCCTTCCAGATGTCTTGTGTGGTCACGGCGGTAATGCCAATGCCGTCCATGATGGCGCGGTGACCCCAGGGTTCGCCCACGCAAAAGCCGTCCATGTTGCCCACGCGCATGTTGGCCACCATCTGGGGCGGCGGCACGGTGATGACTTTGGCGTCTTTCATCGGATTGATGCCGTTGGCGGCCAGCCAGTAGTAGAGCCACATGGCGTGGGTGCCGGTGGGAAAGGTCTGGGCAAAGGTATATTCGCGCTTCTCGGCGGCCATCAGTTTGGCCAGGCCCGCGCCGTCCACCGCGCCCTTGTCAGCCAGCTTTTTGCTGAGCGTGATGGCCTGCCCGTTGTTGTTCAGGCTCATCAGCACGGCCATGTCTTTCTTGGGGCCGGCCGTTCCCATGTGCACGCCGTAGACCAGGCCGTAGAGCACATGGGCAAAGTCCAGTTCGCCGTTGACCAGCTTGTCGCGCACACCGGCCCAGCTGGCTTCCTTGGTCGGGATGATCTTGACGCCGTACTTCTGGTCAATGCCCAGCACCGAAGCCATGACTACCGAAGCGCAATCGGTCAGGGGAATGAAGCCAATCCTGACTTCCTTTTTCTCCGGCGCGTCTGAACCCTGGGCATACACCGCGGCGCGCAGTGCCGGGCTGATGCCCACAGCGCCTGCGGTGGCGGCTTGCAGCACCGTGCGGCGGCTCAGTGAAGATTTCAGCAGATCAGTCATGTCAGCAACTCCAGAAAATTGAAAATGAAAAAAAGGCGCTCGACCCGGGCCGCCACATGGAGGTGACAGCAGGGTGCGAACGCCTTTGTTCTTAGGGGTCAAGCCACTTCGCCGTTGAAGTGATTGACCATGTACTCAGTTAAAGCAATACTTGTGCCAGCCTGTTTTTATTCTTTAAATGGTCAAAAATTCCAATGAGGCAGGCCTCTAGCCCTTTAGATACGGGTGAAAGAGGCTACTGAATAAATAGCAGGTTGAAGCGTCTTGTGGATTTGCACCGAGTTTGTGCTGTGCACCATTTTGGTATCTGGCCGCCTCAACCCAGCAGGTCGGCGGCATCCAGCATGCGCTGCGCCACCTCACCGAGGCGCAGGCCTTTGTTCATGGCGGCCTTGCGCAGTTTTTCATAGGCCAACTGCTCCGAAAGGCCAAGGCGCTGCATCAGCAGCCCCTTGGCCCGGTCAATGACCTTGCGTTCCTGTAATTCTGTTTTGACGTCGGCCAACTCACGGCGCAGTCCCTGCTCGTGCTGGAAGCGGGCCATCGCCACATCCAGAATGGGGCGGATGCGCGCAGGCGATAGTCCGGCCACGATATAGGCGGAGACACCCGCCGCCACGGCGTCCTTGACGTGGCGGGTGTCGTCGTCGTTGGTGAACAGCACGATGGGCCGCGGCTCATCCCGCGTGGCCATCACCACATGTTCGAGCGAGTCGCGGGCGTCACTTTCGGCGTCCAGAATAATCATGTCAGGCTGGAGCTGTGCCAGCCGCTCCGTCAGAAACATGTCGGCAGGCAAGGTGGCCACCAGATTGAAGCCGCTCTCCAGCAAGCCGATACGAAGCTTGCGCGAACGCTCGGCCTGGCTCAAGGCGTAATCGTCTTCCGGGTTGGTGATGGCCAGATCGGGGGCGATCACCACAATGCGCAGAGCTTCATTCATCATCAAAGTGTTGCAAGAATCGCGCCAAAATTAAGTAATCCGGTCCGGCGTCCGGGGTGGCGCATCTGCCGGAAGTCCATGGCCATTACGCGTAGAATCTCTTTCGCTCCGGGGTGCAATCCTGTCTTTCATGGCAGGGCGGCTGAGATGGTCAGAACCGAACCCGCGAACTTGAATCGGATCATGCCGACGTAAGAAGAGCTGTCAGGACGGGGGGTAGCGCCCCTGCCACAACTTTCGGAGCACCCTGCGCAAGCAGACCACCGAAAGAATCGCGACCATGAATGCACCTGACACAGCAACAGATCTGAGCCCGCAAGCGCTCACAGCCGATATCGTTGACGACCTGTTGGCCTTTATGGCCCGGGAAGGCGCGAGCGATGAGGCATTCAACCAGCTGGCCTTGCGGCTGTTTTCTCATCAGTTTCAACACAACCCGGCGTTTCAGCGCTTTTGCAGGCAAAGGGGCAAGACACCCCGGACGGTGAAAACCTGGCGCGACATTCCGGCCGTGCCCATCAGTGCCTTCAAGGCGCTCACCTTGAGTTGCCAGCCTCCATCGAGCACCGACCGCGTGTTCATGACCAGTGGAACCACCCAGGGCGATGTGAAGGGCAAGCACTACCACCCGACCCTGGCGGTTTACGACTATTCGATGCGCGTCAATTTCAGCCGACGCTTCATGCAAGGCTCGGACAAGATCAGCATGGGCATCCTGTTTCCCACGGAAGAGGTGATGCCCAATTCATCCCTGGCGCACTATCTGGCGCTGGCCGTTCAGACCTTTGGTGCGGTTGGCAGCCGCTATTTTTTGAGTCCGCAGGGGCTGGATACCCTTCAGTTGTGTGCGGTCCTGGCGCAGGCCGAGCAGAAGGGCGAGCCTTATGCGCTGTTGGGCGCCACCTACAGCTTTGTTCACCTGATGGATGCGCTGCGGCAGCAGGGACGGACTTTCGTCCTGCCGCCGGGCAGCAAGGTGCTGGATACCGGTGGTTTCAAGGGCCAGTCGCGTGAAATTCCCGTGGCGGACTTTTATGCGCAGCTGTCGTCCATGCTCGGAATTCCGACCAGCCAGTGCATCAATATGTACGGCATGACCGAGCTGAGCACGCAGTTTTACGACGCCGGCAACGCGACGCTGCCCTCTGTCAAATCGGGTCCGCACTGGATCAAATCCAGGCTGGTCAATCCGATGACGGACGAGGAGGTGGCGCACGGCGAGCAGGGTGTTTTGGTCCACTGTGATTTGGCCAACTTCAATTCCGTAACGAGCATTCTCACGGAGGATGTGGGTGTTGCGGTTGAGGGCGGTTTTCTGTTGCTCGGGCGGGCTGAAGGGGCGCAGGCCAAGGGCTGTTCGCTGGCTGTAGAAGAGTTTTTACGGGCGGCCAAAGCGTGACGACCCTCCACGCCGTGGCGGGCTACCTGCCGGGGTTCAAGGCCGAAGACCTGCAATGGCAGACGTTGCGCTTTCAGGGCCGGGGTGCCACGCTGGACGTTGCGGTTCCGGAGCTGAGTCCCGCGCAATGGGTGGTGCTGGCTGAGCGGGTCAAGCAGGGCAGTCGGGCGTATCTTAAAACCTTGACGGTGTCCCAGATCATTGCGGTGGTGGACCGCGCGGTGGCGCGTTTGCTCGATCCCAAGGACCCTTACCGCCAGGAGGCCGAAAGGCTGCTGCCGCTGGTTACGGGCTACGACGCCGAAATGGTGCGGCTTGGATTGACGGCGTATCTGAAGACATTTCGCCAACCCCAGTTGCAACGCTTTGTGTCCGAGGATTTTGCCAATCCCAAGGTGCTCGATGAATTTCAGCCGCGACCCAAAGGGGGCTTTGCCAAGGCCTTTGGGCCGGACTTGCTGGTCCACATTTGGGCCGGGAACGTGCCGGGCTTGCCTTTGTGGAGCCTGATCTCCGGTTTGCTGGTCAAGTCCGGCAGTGTGGGCAAACTGCCGGGCGCCGAGCCCCTTTTTGCCGGCTGGTTTGCGCGGCTGCTGGTGGAGGTGGACCCTCAACTGGCCGATTGCCTGGCCGTGGGGTGGTGGAAAGGTGGCGACCAGTCGCGCGAACAAGCGCTTTTCGCTCAGGCCGATTTGGTGCTGGCCTACGGCGGCAACGCCTCGCTGGAACCCATCCGGCGCCAGCTTCCCATCACGACGCGTTTTTTGGCCTATGGGCACAAGCTCAGCTTCGGCATGATTTCCCGCGCCGCGCTGGATTCGCGCAAGGCGCAAACCACGGCGCACCAGGCCGCTTACGACGTGATGCGCTACGACCAGCAGGGCTGCTACTCCCCGCATGTGTTTTATGTCGAACGCGGCGGCAAGGTCTCGCCCCGGGATTTTTCCCAGTACCTGGCCCATGAACTCGTGAGCTTCGAACACAAGTTTCCCCGCCGGGTGCTGCCGCTGGAAGAGGCCGCCAGCGTCGCCAGCTGGCACCAGGCGCAAGAACTGAAACTTTTCACGCAATCGGGTGCCGCTTTGATGGGCGAGGCCGGTACGCCTTGGCGCGTGGCCTACGCCGATGGGCCGCAGTCGCTGGCGCCCAGCGCCCTGAATCGCACGATCCAGGTGATCGCGGTGGACCGGCTGGATCAGGTAATCCCCGAGATTACCAGGCACCGTGCCTTTTTGCAGACCGTGGGACTGGCGGCTGCGCCCGCTGAGTTGTTTGCATTGGCCGAGCAACTGGGTCAGGCCGGTGTGACCCGCATCAGTGCGGTAGGCGCCATGACGGCGCCCGAGGCAGGCTGGCACCACGACGGGCGCTTCAACCTGCTGGATTTGATTCAAATGGTCGAGATTGAACAGTCGGCCGAGCTTGCGGCTGAAACCTTCGCGCCTTATGTGGATTAGCCCGTCCCATCACACAGGGCGCCAGCCATGAGTTTCCTGGACATGAAGCAGGTGAGCTACACCTACCCGGGCTGGCCGGCCGTGGTGCATCGGGTCGATTGGTGCATTGAACAAGGGCAATTTCATTGTCTGGTGGGCCGCAGCGGATGCGGGAAAACCACGCTGCTCAAGCTGGCTGCAGGTCTTTTGCAGCCCAGCGAGGGGGTGATCACCCTGCAGGGCGATCCGGTCATCAAGCCCGGACCCCAACTGGGCTTTGTGTTTCAGGCTCCCACCTTGCTGGAATGGCACACCGTTTTGGACAATGTGTTGCTGCCGATGTCGCTCAGTCACAAGCCCACGCCGCAAGAGGTGGCGAAGGCGGAGCAATTGCTCGCGCTGATGGGTTTGTCGGCCTGCAAGCACCACTACCCGCGGCACCTGTCCGGCGGGCAGCAAAGCCGGGTGGCGATTGCGCGCGCACTGGTTGGCGAGCCCGCTATTTTGTTGCTGGATGAGCCGTTTGCGGCGCTGGACGCGATCACCCGAGAGGAACTGCAGGACGATCTCCTCACGCTTTGCCGCTTGCGCAAGACCACGGTTTTCTTTGTCACTCATGACATTGCCGAAGCGGTGTATCTGGCGGACCGGGTCGCGGTGATGGACCGTGGAAGCATCCGGCGTGACATCAGCGTTGAGTTGCCCAAGCCGCGTGGACGCGAGGTTCGCTACGGCCCGGCGTTCAATGCGATTTGTGCGCAGCTTCGGGGTGCCATGGATGGGGCCGCACCATGAGCATGCGCATGAGCCGCTTTTGGGCCTGGGCGCTGTTTGTCGCGGGGCTGATGGGCTGGGAACTTTTAACACGCGCGCTGCAGCTGTCGGCGCTGGTGCTGCCGCCCCCGTCCGTCGTGCTGACGGCGCTGTGGGAGGGTTTGCGGTCCGGGTATTTGTTGCCGCATATCGGCCAGACCGTGCTGGAGCTGGTGATGGGACTCATGGCGGGTTGCGCGCTCGGCCTGGTCAGCGGTGTGGTGTTGGGCGAGTCTGCCTGTTTGCGGCGACTGCTCTTGCCTTATGTGGTCATCAGCCAGGTGGTTCCCAAGCTGGCGCTGGCGCCCCTGTTCATTGTCTGGTTCGGGTTTGGCATGACCTCGACAGTGGTGATCACCGCGTTGATCTGCTTTTTTCCGTTGATGGAAAACACCTTGACCGGTGTTGCGCAGGCTGATCCGCAGCGTCTGGAGTTGTTTCGCATGTTGGGTGCTACCCGCTGGCAGACACTGCTGCGCTTAAAAATTCCATCGGGTCTACCCGGCATCATGGCTGGCTTTCGCGTGGCGGTGGTGCTCGCGCTGGTCGGTTCCGTCGTGGGCGAATTCATTGGCGGCAGCCAGGGCTTGGGGGCACTGATTATTGCTTCGCAGGGCATGATGGACACCCCTCTCATGTTCGCGGTTCTGGTCATCATTACCGTGCTGGGGCTGGTGCTTTATCAACTGGCCATCGTTCTTGAAAAGCTTTTACTCAAATCACGCATCACAACCCTTTAAAAGGAAACGAAAAATGAAAATAGCCATCATCCGTTCGATCGCCGTGCTGGCTGCGGCAACGCTGTTGGGTCTGGGTTTCGTCGGGGCTGGCCAGGCGGCCTCGCCTGCGAATCCGGAAAAGATCGTGGTGGCTGGCTGGAGCAAGCCGATCACGGAAGTCACCAATTTGCTGGTCGAAGAAGACAAGGGGTTTTTCAAAGCCAAGGGCGTTGACTTGCACTATGTGCCGGGCGCTGGCGGCGGCGATGCGATCCGCAACATCCTGACCGGGCAGGCCGATGTGGCTTTTACCGATCCGGGCTCCTTTTTCTCGGCGCTGGATAAGGGCGAAAAGCTGCGGGCCATCTATGACATCTATCCGCAAAATGTGTTCAATGTGGTGTCGCTAAAAAGCCGAAACATCACCAGGCCGGCTGATTTAAAGGGCAAGAAAATTGGCGTTTACAGCCTCTCAAGCGGCACCCGGCAAAACCTGTTGGTGCTGCTGCATCAGGCGGGCCTGCGCGAATCGGACGTGACGATCGTGGTCACGGGTCTGCTGAACTTTGCGCCCTTGATGCAGGGGCAGGTGGACGCCACCGCCGCCACCGACACGGGTTTGCTGGTCGGCCGGCAAAAAGGCCTGACGGACGTCAATGTCATGGAAGTCAAAAGTTACCTGAATGTTTCCAGTGATCTGTTTGTCGTTCGTGAGGAAACCTATCAGCAGAAAAAAGAAGTGCTGAAAAAATTTATCGCGGCCTATCGGGACAGCGTCGCATGGATGATCAACAACCCCGAAGAGGCTGCGGCGCTGGCGGTCAAGCGCGCCATTGACGGTAAAGATGCCGCCGTCAACCTTGACGTGATCCGCCTGCGTAATCTCTCCAGTGTTTCAGCCACAACCCAGAAAAACGGGCTGGGTGCGTTCGATATGGCCCTGTTCCAGAAGGCGGCCGACACCTATAAAGCGCTCGGCCTTGTTCAGCGCGCCATCAACGTCTCCGATGTGGTGAGTCAAGACTTGCTGCCGGCCAAATGAGCAGGGCGGGGGCCATGAATTTTCAAGGCAAGGTGGTTCTGGTCACTGGCGCCAGCCGGGGAATAGGCGCGGCAATTGCACTGGCTTTTGCCCGTGAGGGTGCCATGGTGGTCGTCAACTACCTGCAGAATGAGGCGGCCGCCGCCGAGGTGGTGGCGCGTTGCAGGGCGCTGGGCGGCGATGGCTGGGCGATTCAGGCCGATGTGCGCTCGGAGCCGGCGGTGCAGGCCATGGTGGCGCAGATTCTGAGCGAAGTCGGCAAGATCGACGTGGTCGTCAACAACGCTTTCAAGGCCTACACGTTCGATCCCGACCAGCGCAAGATGTTCTGGGAGCTGGGCTGGTCCGATTACGAAGCCCAGGTCGACGGTGCGCTCCACTCGACCTACAACGTCTGCCAGGCGGTGCTGCCCCATTTCAGGCAACGTACCCAGGGCAGCATCGTCAACATGGTGAGCGACCTGGTGGAGCGGCCCATTGTTCCGTATCACGACTACACCACGGCCAAATCCGCGCTGGTCGGGTTCAGCCGCAATTTGGCCGTGGAATTGGGGCCGCTGGGAATACGCGTGAATTGCGTGGCGCCCGGTTTGGTTTATCCGACTCAGGCCAGTCTGGCCACCAAGGAAGAGGTCAAAGCACTCATCATTGGCCAAACTCCTTTGCGAAGAATTGCCACGCCCGACGATGTAGCGGGGCCGGTTCTGTTTCTCGCCTCGGACTGGAGCCGTTTCATGACAGGACAGGTCCTGTTCGTGGACGGTGGCCTGGTCATGAAATAAGGGCGTGGGACGCCAGTGCGGGGAAGCCCTTGCGCCCCCATGCCTTATCTGCCAGCGGGATCAACCGCGTGGCCTAAACTACAAACTTATGTCTGAAAAAATGCTGGTTCTGGGGATTGAGTCGTCTTGCGACGAGACGGGCGTGGCCCTGGTGCAGACCCGTGGTCAGGGTGTGCCGATGTTGCTGTCTGATGCGCTTTACAGCCAGATCGACATGCACCAGGCCTATGGTGGTGTGGTGCCCGAACTGGCCAGTCGTGACCATATCAGGCGGGTGTTGCCCTTGACGCAGGACGTCATGCGTCGGGCGCAGCGCTCGCTGGCGGAGGTGGATGTGGTTGCCTATACGCGCGGGCCGGGCCTGGCCGGTGCGCTGCTGGTGGGTGCCGGCGTGGCCTGCGCGCTGGCGGCTGCGCTGGCCAAGCCGGTGATGGGCGTGCACCATCTGGAAGGCCACCTGCTGTCGCCTTTTCTCAGTAGCGATCCCCCGGAGTTTCCGTTTGTGGCCCTGCTGGTGTCGGGCGGACATACCCAGCTCATGCGGGTGGACCGAGTGGGCAGCTACCAGTTGCTTGGTGAATCGATTGATGATGCAGCGGGGGAGGCGTTTGACAAGTCGGCCAAGCTGATGGGCTTGCCGTATCCCGGCGGGCCGCATCTGTCAAAGCTGGCGCTTGCCGGTGACGGCACCGCGTTCAAACTGCCCCGGCCGCTGCTGCACAGCGGCAACCTCGATTTTTCCTTTGCCGGTCTGAAAACCGCCGTGCTGACGCAGGCCAAAAAGCTCGGGCCCGAGCTGGAAAGCCGCAAGGCCGACCTGGCGGCCTCTACCCAAGCGGCCATTGTGGAGGTGCTGGTCAAGAAATCACTGAGCGCCTTGATGCAAACCGGGCTAAAGCGGCTGGTGGTGGCGGGCGGTGTGGGCGCCAATGCCTTGCTGCGCAGCCAGCTCAACGCGGCCTGCCAGCAGCGCGGTATCCGGGTGCACTACCCGGAACTGGATTTCTGCACCGACAACGGCGCCATGATTGCGCTGGCCGCCGGCATGCGTTTGCAAGCCGGACTGGAAACCCTGCGGCACGGCTACACGTTTGACGTGAAACCGCGCTGGAGTCTGGCAGCGCAGCATCCCGGGATCGCCGCCATCACCTGAGCCGTCTGCGGCGACCTTTACACTTCGTGGTTTTCTCCGCGATTGCCGCGAGCTGCCAGGGCACAGCGTGCCGCTGATTTGTTCAAGCCTGAAAACTGGATTATTTTTTTGATGAAAAAACTTTTGAAACACTTGCTGGTCGCCCTGTTTTTGGGTGCTTCGCTGTCCGCCATGGCGCAGTCGGCAACTCAGCCGCCCATTCGTATTGCGCTCATCGAAAGCCTTTCCGGGCCGTTTGCCAACACGGGAGAAGCGGTGTTTCGCAATCTGGTGTGGGCAACGGAACGGGTTAATGCGCGCGGCGGCGTCAAGCTGGCTGGTGGTGCCCGCAATCTGCTGATTGAACGTTATGACAACAAGGGTCAGAATGAGGAGGCGCTGGCGGCCTTGCGATCGGCAATTGATGATGGCGTGACCGTCATTGCGCAGGGCAATTCGTCGGCCATTGCAGCGACGCTGATGGATGCCATCAACAAACACAACGAGCGCGAACCCGGCAAGCGCGTGCTGTTTCTCAATTATTCGGCGGTTGATCCCATCCTGACGAACGAAAAATGCAGCTACTGGCATTTCCGCTTTGATGCCCACGCCGACATGCGCATGGCCGCCTTGATGGAGGTGCTCAAGGACGACCGGGCGCTCAAGAATATTTACCTGATTGGCCAGGACTACAGCTTTGGCCAGGCGGTGCTGCGGGAAGCCCGCAAGCAAATCGGCTTGCAGCGCCCCGACGTGCAGATTGTGGGTGACGAGCTGCACCCGATCGGCCGCGTCAAGGACTTCATTCCCTATGCCGTCAAGATCAAGACCAGCGGGGCGCAGGCGGTGCTCACGGGCAACTGGGGCAATGATTTGACACTGCTCATCAAGGCGGCAAAAGAGGTCGGCTACGAAGGCAAGTTCTACACCTTTTACGGCAATGCGCTGGGCGTGCCAGCGGCACTGGGTGATGCCGGTGTGGGCAAGGTGATTGCCGTGGCCGAATGGTTTCCTAATGCGCCGGGTGCGTCCTCGGAGGCTTTTTACAAAGCATTCCGCCAGCGCTTTCCCAAACCGCAAGACGACTACGTGCATATGCGCATGCAGTTGATGATCGAAGCCCTGGTGCAAAGTATCGAGAAGGCCGCTACGACAGATTCGACAGCTGTGGCTGCCCAGCTGGAGCGGGCCACGCTTACTTTTTCGGGTCATCAGGGCAAGATGCGTGCTGCCGATCATCAGTTTCAGCAGCCGCTGATGGTGGCGGTGATGGACAGGCAGGGCGCGCCCGGCGTGAAATTTGATGTGGAAGGCTCGGGCTACGGTTTTCGCGTCATCAGGACGATCGCCGCGGAGCGTGCCGAGCAGCCGCAAAGCTGCAAGATGGTTCGACCCTGAACGATACGATACGAAACCAGCCAGATTGAGGGGCGTGCATGAGACAAGCTGTTTTAAACCTTGAAGAATCAATGATTCGCCAAGTGGCCAATGCGGGCATGGGGCGCAGTGATGTGCTCAAGTTCTGGTTTGGCGAGAGTGATGAAGTCACGCCCGCTTTTATCCGCGATGCTGCTGCCGCGTCGCTGCAGCAGGGCGAAACTTTCTATGCCCACAACCTCGGCTTGCCCGAGTTGCGGGAGGCCATCGCCCGTTACGCTACAGCCCTGCGTACGCCGGGCGCTGCGCCTATCGGCGCCGAGCGCATTGCCGTGACGTCGGGCGGAGTGAACGCCCTGATGCTGGCGGTGCAGGCCTTGGTGGACGCGGGTGACGAAGTGGTGGCGGTGACGCCGGTCTGGCCGAATCTGACCGCGCAGCCTGCCATCATGGGTGCCGTGGTGAAGTGTGTGAGCCTCAAACCCGTCGCCGGGCAATGGCAGCTTGACATGGCCGAACTGCTGGCAGCCATCACGCCAGAAACCAAGCTGTTGATTGTCAACGCGCCGAACAACCCGACGGGCTGGACCTTGACCCGCGCCGAACAGGCCACGATCCTGGCGCACTGCCGCGGCACGGGCACCTGGATTCTGGCGGACGAGGTGTACGAGCGCCTTTATTTTGAGGCCACGCCAAATGGATGTGCCCCGAGTTTTCTGGATATCGCGAGCCCGGAAGACCGTCTGGTCGTTGTCCACAGTTTTTCAAAGAGCTTTCTGATGACGGGTTGGCGTCTGGGCTGGCTGGTGATGCCACCCCGCATGACGCTGCACATGGGCAAGCTCATCGAGTTCAATACTTCCTGTGCGCCGGTGTTCATACAGCGCGCCGGGTTGGTGGCCATTGAACGGACGGCCGACATCACGCCCCGGGTGGTGAAGCACCTGAAAACCTGCCGGGACACGCTGATTCCGTTGCTGCAGGCGGTGCCGGGTGTGCAGGTGGCACCCGCCAAGGGCGGCATGTACGCCTTTTTCCAGCTGGAAGATCAGGACCGGTTCAGCGACTCGCTGGATACAGCCAAGCGGCTGGTGGTAGAGGCCGGGCTGGGCCTGGCGCCGGGCAACGCCTTCATGGTCAATCCCGCGCCCGAGGCGCAGGGCTGGCTGCGCTGGTGTTTTGCCAGCCATGATGTTGCCAGGCTGGGGCAGGGCGTGGACCGCCTAAAGCAGTGGCTTACGCTATAATTTGTGGCTTTGCTAGGCCTTGCGTCCAGCAAATCACGACGAAAGCGGTTAATTCTCATGTCGGGAAAACTGCTTTCATCGCAAGTGCACTTAAGTTGCAAGAGGAAAATCATGATCGCAAAATCAGTGAAGGCCGAGATTGTCAAAGACAATGCACGCGCCGCCAACGACACGGGTAGTCCTGAAGTTCAAGTGGGGCTGCTGACCGGCCGCATCAATGAACTGATGCCCCATTTCAAAACCCACGCCAAAGATCACCACGGTCGCCGTGGTCTGCTGCGCATGGTGAGCCGTCGCCGCAAGCTGCTGGACTACCTGAAGTCCAAAGATGCGGCCCGTTATGTTGCGCTGATTGCCAAGCTTGGCCTGCGCAAGTAAGCGCTAAAACGACTGCAAAGCGCCTGAGTTAGTTCACTAGCTCAGGCGCTTTTTACTTCGGAGCAAGGCAAAACGAGCACGCGCTGTGTCATTCCACAAGAAACGTCCTGATCTTCAGGCCGCCTGAAAGCCAGGCATTTTGTGGAATGGCATCGTGTTCAGCCAGCCGCCACTCCGGGCTCTTCGCACTGCCTCAAGTGCTCAAAACTAGTGGAGAAATGAATATGAGTATGTTTAATAAAGTCAGTAAATCTTTCCAATGGGGATCACACAAGGTCACCATGGAAACCGGCGAAATCTCCCGGCAAGCCGGCGGCGCTGTCCTGCTGGACATGGACGGCACGGTGGTGCTGGCCACTGTGGTTGCCAAAACCGATGCCAAACCCGGCCAGGATTTTTTCCCACTGACGGTTGACTACATGGAGAAATCCTACGCGGCTGGCCGTATTCCCGGCAGCTTCTTCAAGCGTGAAGGCCGCCCCAGCGAACTTGAAACCTTGACGTGCCGCCTGATCGACCGTCCCATCCGTCCGCTGTTCCCGGAAGGCTTCTTCAACGAAGTGCAGGTCGTGGTTCACGTGCTGTCCCTCAACCCTGAAGTCGAAGGCGATATTCCTGCGCTGATCGCATCGAGCGCGGCCCTGTCGATTTCTGGCATTCCTTTCAACGGCCCGATTGGCGCCGCACGCGTGGCCTATATTGACGGTCAATATGTACTGAACCCCGGCAAGACCCAGCTCAAGGATTCCAAGCTGGATCTGGTGGTGGCCGGTACCGAAGCCGCTGTGCTGATGGTCGAGTCCGAAGCGCAGCAGTTGTCTGAAGAAATCATGCTGGGCGCTGTGGTGTTTGGCCACGAGCAGGGCAACATTGCCATCAACGCGATTCACGAACTCGTTCGTGATGCAGGTAAACCGGTCTGGGACTGGCAACCGCCCGCAAAGGACGAGCCACTGATCGCCAAGGTCAACGAACTGGCCGCAGCCAAGCTGCAAGCCGCCTACCAGATTCGCAGCAAGCAGGCACGTACCCGCGCCTGCCGCGAAGCTTACGCTGTCGTGATGGCAGACCTGAAGCTTGATGGTGTCGTGTTTGACAGCGTCAAGGTCGAAGGCATGCTGTTCGACATTGAAGCCAAAATTGTTCGCAGCCAGATTCTGGCCGGCGAGCCCCGCATTGACGGCCGCGACACCCGTACCGTGCGTGCCATCGAAATCCGCAACAGCGTGCTGCCCCGCACCCACGGTTCAGCCCTGTTCACCCGTGGTGAAACCCAGGCGCTGGTCATCACCACGCTGGGCACCGAGCGTGACGCGCAGCGCATTGACGCGCTGTCTGGCGATTACGAAGACCGTTTCATGCTGCACTACAACATGCCTCCGTTCGCCACCGGCGAAACGGGCCGCGTGGGCAGCCCGAAACGCCGCGAAATCGGCCATGGTCGTCTGGCCAAGCGCGCGCTGATGGCGGTGTTGCCAAGCAAGGAAGAGTTTCCTTACACCATGCGCGTGGTCAGCGAGGTCACTGAGTCGAACGGCTCATCGTCAATGGCTTCGGTGTGCGGCGGCTGCCTGTCCCTGATGGACGCCGGCGTGCCCATGAAAGCGCACGTGGCGGGTATTGCCATGGGCCTGATCAAGGAAGAAAACCGCTTCGCCGTGCTGACCGACATCCTGGGTGATGAAGATCATCTGGGTGACATGGACTTCAAGGTCGCCGGCACGACCTCCGGCATCACCGCGCTGCAGATGGACATCAAGATCCAGGGCATCACCAAGGAAATTATGCAGGTGGCACTGGCTCAGGCCAAGGAAGCCCGCATGCACATTCTGGGCAGGATGCAGGAAGCCATGGGCGAAGCCAAGGCCGAGGTGTCTGACTTCGCGCCGCGTCTGTACGTGATGAAGATCAACCCCGAGAAGATCCGTGACGTGATCGGCAAGGGCGGC
>DASUIO010000185.1:0-3818 GCA_036279755.1 Polaromonas sp.
CATGATCCGATTCAAGTTCGCGGGTTCGGTTCTGACCATCTCAGCCGCCCTGCCATGAAAGACAGGATTGCACCCCGGAGCGAAAGAGATTCTACGCGTAATGGCCATGGACTTCCGGCAGATGCGCCACCCCGGACTCCGGACCGGATTACTTAATTTTGGCGCGATTCTTGCAACACTTTGATGATGAATGAAGCTCTGCGCATTGTGGTGATCGCCCCCGATCTGGCCATCACCAACCAATAACGAAAATGACCGCAGCACTACGCACGGTCATTCCCATCAAACAGCTGGCTTAAGCTCATAACAGGAAGTTATCTGCATTCGCGGACAATTGCAAAATGGGTATCAGCAAGTACATCAAGGAAATCGGGCGCGGCAAAGACGGCGCACGCGCCTTGTCACGCGAGCAGGCGGCCGACCTGTTGGGCCAGGTGCTCGATGGCGCGGTGACCGACCTGGAAATTGGTGCTTTTTGCCTGGCCATGCGCATCAAGGGCGAAACGCCCGAAGAAATGGCGGGTTTTCTCGATGCCGTCCAGCAGCGCCTCGAGCTGCTGCCCGCCAGCGATAGCCCCACGGTGGTCTTGCCCAGCTACAACGGCGCCCGTAAACTGCCGCTGCTCACGCCGCTGCTGGCCCTGCTGCTGGCGCGCGAAGGCCTCCCTGTTCTGGTGCATGGAACCCCCACCGAATCCAGCCGGATTTTTGTATCAGAAGTTCTTTCAGGCCTCGGTATTCAGGCGCATATGGCTATTAAAACCATAGCGAATGGCGAAGTCGCTTTTGTACCCACCGAGCTGCTATGCCCTGCACTGAAACGCCTGCTGGATGTGCGGCGCGTGGTGGGCCTGCGCAATCCGGCGCACAGCCTGGTCAAGATCATGAACCCCTGCCTGGGCAAAAGCCTGGTGGTCAGCAGCTATACCCATCCGGAATACGCGGTGTCCATGGCGCAGACGTTTGAGCTGACCGGCGCCCATGCGCTGCTGCTGCGCGGCACCGAAGGCGAAGTGGTGGCCGACGCGCGCCGCATGCCGCAAATGGAAGCCTTCATCAATGGGCAGCGCTCACTGCTGCAAGTTGCCCAGGCCGGAACTCTGGCCTCATTGCCCGATCTACCCAAAACAGTCGATGCGGCCAGCACGGCGGCCTATATCCAGTCGGTGATGGCGGGCGAGCAGCCCGTTCCCCCTTCGATTGCACGGCAGGTGGAACATATCTTGCATCTGGTCTCGCAACTATGAACAACGGCAAAGTCACTCTCGTTGGCGCAGGCCCCGGCGATCCGGAACTGCTTACCCTCAAGGCCCTCAAGGCCATCCAGCGCGCCACGGTGCTGTTCATCGACGACCTGGTCAGTGACGAGATCGTGGCTTTTGCGCCAACCAATGCCCGTATCGTGCATGTGGGCAAGCGCGGCGGCTGCAAGTCCACACCGCAGGCCTTCATCGAAAAGCTCATGATCATGGCCGCCCGGGAAGGCGAAAACGTTGTGCGGCTCAAAGGCGGCGACCCTTTCATCTTTGGCCGCGGCGGCGAAGAAGTCGAGCATTTGCGGGCAGCAGGCCTTGACGTGGAGGTCATCAACGGCATCACTGCCGGGCTGGCCGCCGTGACCTCGCTGGGCGTTCCGCTCACGCACCGCCAGCATGCGCATGGCGTGGTGTTTGTGACCGGCCACGCCAAACCCGGCGACGCGGGCACCGACTGGCCAGCGCTGGCCGCCACCGCCTGCAGCGCCCGGCTCACACTGGTGATTTACATGGGCGTGAGCGGTGCGGGACGCATCCAGAACGAACTGCTGACCGGCTTGCCCGCAACCACGCCGGTGGCCGTGATCCAGAACGCTTCCCTGCCGACGCAGCGCCACATCACCACCACGCTGGGGGCGCTGGCCCATGCGATCAACGAGAGCGGCATGGCCAGCCCGTCCATCATCGTCGTGGGCGACGTGATCAGCGGCGTGGCGCTGGCGGCGGCGCACCGTCGCGCGGTTCGCGCCGCCTGAGCAGTTCGCCTTTTTGCTGCGCGGTCTTCAGCGCTGCCCTGCGGGCTCACTAAAATCACAGGTTTTGACTGGACCACCCAATGTCAACCCGTCTTCTGGCTGGCGCGCTGCTGGCACTCAGCATTACCTGCGTCCACGCGCAAACCTTTTCATTCGGCCTGTGGGGCGATATGCCTTACCAAAAAGCGGGCGACGGCCCGAAAATTCCGGCGCTTGTCAAAAGCATCAACCATTCCAACATCGCATTTTCGATTTACGACGGCGACATCAAGGATGGCAGTTCCAAGTGCACCGATGACATTTACGCATCGGCATTGACCATGTTCGGCCAATTGGCCAAACCGGTGGTCTATGTGCCCGGCGACAACGAATGGACGGATTGCCACCGCCTGAACAATGGAGGCTACGACGCGCTGGAACGCCTGACCTATCTGCGCAAAACCATGTTCCCCACCAATAGCTTGGGCAAGCGCCAGATGCCGCTCATCCATCAGGGCCAGCTTGGCGAGAAATTTGTTGAAAACACGCGTTTCAGCCACCGCGGCATTGTGTTTGCCACCGTGAATATTCCGGGTAGCAACAACAGCCAGGTTCTGGATGAGAAGGACTGCACCTACAAAAGCGCACGGACCGCTGCGCAGTGCGAAGCCAGCAACGCCGAGTACCTGGAGCGCGATGCCGCCAATGTGAGCTGGATGCAGCAAGCCTTCAAGACAGCCAAAGCGCAAAAAGCGCGCGGCTTGGTGCTGGTGTTTCAGGCCGATCCCGGTTTTGACCTGCCAGAAACCGAAGGCATTGACGAGAGCCAGGCGCCACGCTTCAGCGGCTACCGCAATTTCATCAATAGCGTAGTCGCTGAGACCGAGCAGTTCCCGGGTCAGGTCTTGCTGGTGCATGGCGACACCCATTTTTTCAAGATGGACAAGCCGCTGTACAGCCCCACCAAGCTGCTGGCCAACCTCACGCGCCTGCAAACCTTTGGCAGCCCACTGATTCACTGGGTCCGCGTCACTGTGGACACCAGGAATGCCAATGTGTTCACGGTTCAGCCGGTCATCGTGAAACAGTAAAGACAGGCGAGGCTACACTCCCACTTTCAACAACAAGCCGCAACGGGCTTGCGACTTGGCTTGACCAAGCCTTGGTCGGCATATTGCTATGTTTTTTATAGCTACCTGCACCCGTCTTACCTGGACCAGAGGCTGATTTGACCCATAAATTCGATGTTGTCGTGATAGGCGCAGGCGCCGCCGGGCTGTTTTGCGCCGGTGTGGCGGGCCAGCAGGGCCTCAAGGTGCTGCTGGTGGACCACAGCGAAAAAGTCGCCGAAAAAATCCGCATCTCTGGCGGTGGCCGGTGCAACTTCACCAACCGCGACGTGAGCCCGACCAACTTTTTGAGCGAGAACCCGCACTTTTGCCGCTCGGCCCTGTCGCGCTACACACCGCAAGACTTCATGGCGCTGCTACAGCGCTACAACATTCCCTTTCATGAAAAACACAAGGGCCAGCTCTTTTGCGACCGTTCGGCTGAAGATGTGATCAACGTGCTGCTGGCCGAGTGCGCTGTCGGCCAGGTCACGCGCTGGCAACCTTGCAGCATCAAAAGCATCCTCAGCCCAGAGCAGGCGGGCGCAAGAAGCTATCGAATTGAGAGCGATCGCGGGCCGATTGAAGCGCCTCAGGTGGTCATCGCCACGGGCGGCCTGTCGATCCCGAAAATCGGCGCCACGGACTTTGGCTACCGCATCGCCAGGCAGTTCGGCCTGCGCCTGGTGGAGCCTAGAGCCGCGCTGGTTCCCCTGACC
>DASUIO010000186.1:0-4069 GCA_036279755.1 Polaromonas sp.
GTGGCGTATTGCTACTTAAATAATAGCTTCTAACGCCCGTTCCTATTGGCTGCAATCCTGAAATATCAAGAAAATATCAAGTCTTCAGAGAGCCATGACCGCTTCACCCTTCCACCCGGAAAGCCCTGCTGGCATCCCGCCCAGGCTGCAGCTCTCGGGTATCACCAAGCGCTACCCCGGTGTGGTCGCCAACAGCGAGATCGCGCTGGCCGTGCAGCCCGGCGAGATCCATGCCGTGCTTGGCGAAAACGGGGCGGGTAAATCGACATTGATGAAAATCATCTACGGCTCGGTCAAACCCGACGCGGGTAGCGTGGCGGTGGACGGCCAAGCTGTGGTGGTGCGCAACCCGCAAGAGGCGCGCGCGCTGGGCATCAGCATGGTGTTTCAGCACTTCAGTCTGTTCGACACCCTGACGGTGGCTGAAAACGTCTGGCTTGGGCTGGACAAGCACCTGAGCCTGGCCGAGGTGTCGCAGCGCATCACGCAAACCGCGCAAGCGTACGGTTTGCCTCTGGACCCGGTCCGGCCGGTGCATACGCTGAGCGTGGGCGAGCGCCAGCGCGTGGAGATTGTGCGGGCGCTGCTGACGCATCCCAGGCTGTTGATTCTGGATGAGCCCACGTCGGTGCTGACACCGCAAGCGGTGGAGAACCTGTTTGTCACGCTGCGCCAGCTGGCCGCACAAGGCTGCAGCATTTTGTACATCAGCCACAAGCTGCACGAAATTCGTGCGCTGTGCACGGCCTGCACCGTGCTGCGCGGCGGGCGGGTCACGGGCGACTGCGATCCGCGCCAGGAATCCAACGCCTCGCTGAGCCGCCTGATGATTGGCGCCGAGCCGCCCGCGCTGGAGCACCGCGAGGTGCAGACGGGCGACATCGTGCTGGAGGTCAAACAACTGGATCTGGCGAGAGATGAAGAGTTTGGCGTGGACCTGCACCGGATTGCGCTGCAGGTGCGCGCCGGTGAAGTGGTGGGCATTGCCGGTGTCTCGGGCAACGGCCAAAAGGAGCTGCTCTACGCGCTATCGGGTGAAGACACCCGGGCCGCCGCAGCGGCGATTGCCGTCAAGGGCCGCAACGTCGGCAGGCTCAGCCCGGCGCAGCGCCGCGCGTTGGGGCTGCACTTTGTGCCTGAAGAGCGCTTGGGACGGGGTGCGGTGCCGTCGCTGTCGCTGGCGCGCAACCTGCTGCTCACGCGCAAGGAGACCGTGGGCACGGGGGGCTGGCTCAAGCGCAGCCTGCTGAACGAGCAGGCCCAGCGCATCATTGCGCGCTACAACGTCAAGTCGGGGGGGCCGCTGGCCGTCGCCAGGTCTTTATCCGGCGGCAATCTGCAAAAATTCATCATGGGCCGCGAGATCGATGCGGACCCGGCGTTGCTCATCGTTTCGCAGCCCACTTGGGGCGTGGATGTGGGTGCGGCAACGCAGATACGCGGCGAGCTGCTGAAGCTGCGCGATGCCGGCTGCGCCGTGCTGGTGGTGAGCGAAGAACTCGACGAACTGTTTGAAATTTGCGACCGCCTGTATGTGATGGCCAAGGGCCGGCTCTCGCCGTCGCTGCCGCGCCCGCAGGCGACGGTGGCGCTGGTCGGGCAGTGGATGAGCGGCTTGTGGACGAACCCTGGAGCGCAAGATGCCGCAGCTTGAAGTCCGGCCACAAGCCTCCTCGTTCTGGACTTACGCCTCGCCCATACTGGCGCTGCTGGTCACGGTGCTGATTGGCGTGCTGCTGTTCATGGCGCTTGGCAAAGATCCGGTTAAAGGGCTGCAGGTGTTTTTTTGGGAGCCCATCAGATCACCCTATGCGCTGAGCGAGTTGATGGTCAAGGCCACGCCCTTGCTGATCATTGCGCTGGGGCTGGCGGTGTGCTTTCGCTCCAACATCTGGAACATTGGCGCCGAAGGGCAGTATGTCATCGGCGCCGTGGCGGCAGGCGGGGCGGCGCTGCTGGCCGACAAAACCACCGGGCCCTGGATTATTCCGGTGATCCTGGCGGCCGGCGTGCTCGGCGGCATGGCGTGGGCCAGCATCACCGCCGTGCTGCGCGACCGTTTCAATGCCAATGAAATCCTGGTCAGCCTGATGCTGGTTTATGTGGCCGACATGGTGCTGAGCTACCTGGTATTTGGCCCCTGGAAAGACCCGGCCGGCTATAACTTTCCGCAAACCAAAACCTTTGAGGCCGTGACGCAGATTCCGCGCCTGATGCAGGGCTCGCGCGTCAATATCGGCATCGTGCTGGCGCTTGCCGGCGTGGCGGGCCTGTGGCTGTACCTGTTTCGCACCTACGCCGGATTTTCGCAAGAAGTCAGCGGCCTGGCGCCGGCGGCGGCGCGCTATGCCGGATTTTCTTCGCGCCGCGCCCTGTGGGTGGCGCTGCTGACGTCCGGTGGCGCGGCCGGCCTGGCCGGTGCGCTGGAGGTGGCGGGGCCCATTGGCCAGCTCACGCCCTATGTGCCCGCGGGCTATGGTTTTGCCGCCATCATCGTGGCCTTTGTCGGGCGGCTGCATCCGGTCGGCATGGTGTTTTCCGCGCTGCTGATGAGTATGTTTTACATCGGCGGCGAACTGGCGCAGTCACGTCTGGGCTTGCCCAAGTCGCTGACCGGCGTGTTTCAGGGGCTGCTGCTGTTCAATCTGCTGGCCTGCGACACCTTGATTGCCTACCGGTTCAAATTTTCAATGCCGTTTTCACTACGCACCAAAGGAGCCCGCTGATGGATTCCACGGCCTTGCTGGTCGCCTCCACCCTGAGCGCCGGCACCGTGCTGGCCATTGCGGCGCTGGGTCTGCTTATCAATGAAAAAGCCGGCATTGTCAATCTGGGTGCCGAAGGCATGATGCTGTGCGCCGCCATTGCCGGCTTTGCCGCCGTGGTGCATACCGGTAGCATCTGGCTCGGTTTTGCCGCGGGCATGGCGGCGGGGGCATTGCTTGCGGCCATTTTCGGCGTGCTGGTGATCTGGCTCAACACCAATCAGTACGCCACCGGTCTGGCCCTGAGCATTTTTGGCGCGGGTTTTTCGGCATTTGCCGGCATCAGCTATGTGCAGGAAAAGCTGCCAGAGCAGTCGCAGTTCCCCATTCCGCTGCTCAGCGATATTCCCTTTTTCGGCCCGGCGCTGTTCCGCCAGCACCCCATGGTCTATATCGCGATGGCGATCACGCTCGGACTGATCTGGTTTTTGTACCGTACGCGCGCAGGGCTCGTGCTGCGCTCGGTCGGCGAAAGCCCCGAGTCGGCGCATGCGCTGGGGTATCCGGTGCGGCGTATCCGTCTGGCCGCCGTGGTGGCTGGCGGGGCGCTGTGCGGGCTGGCGGGCGCCTATGTCTCGGTGGTGTACACGCCGCTGTGGGTCGAAGGCATGATTGCCGGCAAAGGCTGGATCGCGCTGGCGCTCACCACCTTTGGCACCTGGCGGCCGGCCCGGGTCTTGCTTGGGGCTTATCTGTTTGGCGGCGTGACCATGTTGCAGTTTCACCTGCAGGGGCTGGGGGTCGATGTACCCAGCCAGTTTTTGACCATGCTGCCTTACCTGGCCACCATCGTGGTGCTGGTGCTGATTTCGCGCAACCCGCTGTGGATCCGTGTGAACATGCCCAGCTCGATTGGCAAGCCCTTCTACCCGGAAGCTTGAGTTACCGGCCGCATAATTGGTTTTTTTCACCTCCGCAGAAATTTTTTTCGTAAACCTTTTCATTGTTCCCTTCAACGAAAGCTAGATGACATGACTGACCTGCAAAAACGTTCCCTGCTCAAGCTGGCGGCACTGACTGCCGTAGCCTCAGCAGCTCTGATGGGTTGCGGCAAGAAGGAAGAGCCGGCTCCGGCACCAGTCCCTGCGCCTGTGGCTGCACCGGAACCGGCCAAAGTGGAACCTTTGAAAGTAGCCTTCGCCTACGTCGGCCCGGTCGGTGATGGCGGCTGGACCTTTGCCCATGACAATGGCCGCAAGGCGGTTGAGGCGGCCTACGGCGACAAAGTGGTCACCAGTTTTGTTGAAAAAGTACCCGAGTCGGCCGACGCCGAGCGCGTGATTCGGGACATGGCCCAGCAGGGC
>DASUIO010000187.1:0-2346 GCA_036279755.1 Polaromonas sp.
TTCAAGTGGTTGTGGGCGCCGCTGGTTGACCGCTTGCCCATTCCGCTGCTGACACGCTGGCTCGGGCGTCGGCGCAGTTGGCTGCTGTTGTCGCAGGCCATCATCGTGACAGCGCTGGTGGCCATGGCGCTGACCGACCCCAAGCTGGCGCTGCAGCCGGTCGTATGGTGCGCGCTGGCGGTGGCGTTTGGCTCGGCCACGCAAGACATTGCGCTGGACGCCTTCCGGATTGAATCGGCCGACGTGCCGCGCCAGGCAGCACTCGCCGCCACCTATCAAACCGGTTACCGCATCGCGATGATCTGGGCCGGCGCCGGCGCGCTGTGGATTGCCGCGCGCGCCGAAGTGGCCGGTGGCGCCGTCTACCAGCACGGGGCCTGGCAAGCCGCCTATCTGGTGATGGCGGCATCGATGCTGCTGGGCGTGGTGACGGTGCTGTTCTCGCCGGAACCCATGCGCCGCGAATTGCCGCCCAGCAAAAATGCGGCCGAGTGGCTCAAGGGCGCGCTGATAGACCCGTTTGCCGATTTTCTGAGCCGTTACGGCAAGCAGGCGCTGCTCATTCTGGCGCTGATTGCGGTTTACCGCATCAGCGATGTCGTCATGGGCATCATGGCCAATCCGTTCTATGTGGACATGGGCTACAGCAAGGACGAAGTGGCGAGCGTGACCAAAATCTTCGGTGTCATCATGACGCTGGTCGGCGCCTTTGTGGGCGGTGCGCTGGCCATGCGTTTTGGCGTGATGCGGGTGCTGATGCTGGGTGCCGTGCTGAGCGCGGCGAGCAACCTGCTGTTTGCCTGGCTGGGAACCCGCGGACATGATGTCAATGCGCTGATTTTGGTCATTTCAGCCGACAACCTTTCCAGCGGCATCGCCTCTGCGGCCTTCGTTGCCTACTTGTCGAGCCTGACCAACGTCAACTATTCGGCCACCCAATACGCCCTCTTCAGCTCGATGATGCTGCTCTTGCCCAAGTCACTGGCGGGGTATTCGGGCAAGTATGTGGACGCCTTTGGCTATAGCCATTTTTTCACCGCGACCGCTTTTCTGGGCCTGCCGGTGCTGCTGCTGGTATGGTTGGCCTCTAGATCGAAAACGACTATAACCCAATAAAAACGGGCGCAAGCAGCTACTAATTAAGTAGCATTATTTAAACCCTGGCGCTCCGACCCAAAAGAGTATGCTGCAACAAAACCGCCGCAATTTACCGCAACTTTACGGTGGCTTCAAGCAGACTTGTTGCGTTGCGCGCAATATGAATTTCATTGTGTTCTACCCCAAGGAATCTCCCTGCAAACCGAGGACCCGCCGATGACCCAACAGCTTTTAATGATCGAGGACGACGCTCGCCTGGCCGCCATGGTGGGTGAATATCTGCGCCAGTCGGGTTATGGCTTCACCCATGCGGCCGATGGCGCCAGCGGCCTTGCCGCGCTGGAGGCCAGCCCGCCCGATCTGGTGATTCTGGACCTGATGCTGCCCGACATGGACGGCCTGGAAATCTGCCGCCGCATCAAGGGCCAGGCCAGCGACGCCGCGCCCCCCGCCGTGCTGATGCTCACCGCCAAGGGGGACCCGATGGACCGCATCGTGGGACTGGAAATTGGCGCCGACGATTACCTGCCAAAACCCTTTGAACCACGCGAACTGCTGGCACGCATTCGCGCGGTGCTGCGCCGCGGCGGAGAAGTCGGCAACAGCGGTGCAGCAGCCAGCGGCGGCCACAAGGTCATGCGCTTTGGCTCGCTCGAAATCGACCGCGATGCGCGCAGCGTTTCAGTCGCCGGCAACCCCTGCGAGCTGACCTCCTACCAGTTTGACCTGCTGGTCACACTGGCCGAGCGCGCGGGTCGGGTCCTGAGCCGCGACCAAATCATGGAAGCCGTGCGGGGGCGCGAGCTCGAAGCATTTGACCGCTCCATTGACGTCCACATGGGCCGCATCCGCAGCGCCATTGAGCTCGATGCCAAAGAGCCCAAACGCATTCTCACGGTGCGCGGCGTGGGCTACGTCTTTGCCAAGCAGCAAGACTAAAGCCCGGGTTGAAGACACCTATGTGGGCACGTTTTACCTCGCACCTGTATGTGCGCATCTGGCTCGCCGTGGTAGCGACCGTGATGGTCTTGACTTTTCTGGTGGGCGCCGCGTGGCACCTGACCAGCGACTCGCCACAGCTGCCGATACGCGAAGTGCTGGTGCACAACGCCGCAGGCGAAGTCATTGGCAGGGCGCAAACCAGGCCGGACCGCAGGCTGGGCGAAGATATTGAATTTGAGGTGGTGACCCTGGACGGCCAGACCCTGAACCTGCTGCTGCCCCGGCCCAAGCGCCCTCCCGGCAGTC
>DASUIO010000188.1:0-2829 GCA_036279755.1 Polaromonas sp.
CTGGACCCCGCCCGCTGCGTCATGCGCCTGCGTTTCGGGTGCCGCGTCAAGCGGCTCGCCAACCGTCAACCTGAGCCTTGAAGTGACGGCGTGAAACAGCTCGTCCCAATCTCCGATGTCGATATCCGAGGGTCCGCCTGATGCAGGGCCTTGACAGCAGCCGTGATGCCGACGCGGCGCATACCAAGCATGTAGGCGAGGAATTCGTGCGTCACATGGAAATTGTCGGAGTGGGCACGGTCCTGGCTCATCAGCAGCCAGCGCGCCAGGCGCTGCCCGGCGCGCGGGGCTAGGTCGCCAGCCTGTGCGGAAGCAGCCGCTCGTACTCCTTCTTGACCACCGCATAACACTCGCAAGTGCGTTTCTCCAGCCCCGGTCGGTCCAGCACCTTAATACGGCCACGCGAATAGCTAATCAGCCCGGCCTTCTGCAAATTGACCGCGCTCTCTGTCACGCCTTCGCGGCGCACGCCAAGCATGTTGGCGATCAACTCCTGCGTCATCACGAGTTCGTTGCCCTGCAGACGGCCCAGACTCAGCAGCAGCCAGCGGCACAGTTGCTGGTCCAGGGAATGGTGCCGGTTGCACACGGCCGTTTGCGCCATCTGCGTGATCAGCGCCTGGGTGTAGCGTAGCAGCAGGTGCAGCACCGGCGCACGATGGAACTCGTCTTTGATCGTCTGCGCCTTCAGCCGAAAGCCCTGGCCGGCGCTTTGCACCACCGCACGGCTGGTTGTGGACTCGCCCCCCATGAACAGCGAGACGCCGACGACGCCCTCGTTGCCGACCCCGGCGATCTCGGCCGAGGCGCCGTTTTCCATCACATAAAGCAGCGAGACAATGGCGGTGGTCGGAAAGTAGACGTGGCTCAGCGTGCTGCCCGATTCATACAGCACCTGGCCCAGGGGCATGTCAACGAGTTCAAGCTGCGGCAGCCAGCGCTGCCACTCGGCGTCTGGCAGCGCAGCGAGCAATTGGTTCTTTTTCGGATCGGGGGAAATAGCCATCACGGGACTCTTGATCAGGTCTAACTTCGCGGATGACGTCTGGCAGAGGTTTCGCACCAGCGAAGTAATGTAGCCAGTCAACGCCACGCAGTAGGTACGCTAGCGCACAAACATAGAAGCGGTCAGCCAAGGTGAGCGCAGATCGCGCGGACGACTGGCAAAAGCTTTATCAGCATTGCCTAGGGCTGATGAGTATTTGATGCGCATGCGCAATCGCGGCTTGTAGTCCGATGGCCACAAAAGGTGAAGGTGCGACACGCCTTTCCGCCTAATTCAGTAAGCGGGCCATCGATGCCGATGAGGATGGCCGATTGGCCGCAGCCCGCTACTCGGTTTGAGTGTCGCCAGAACGTCGCGGCGCTGCCGGACCCCTCTTGGCGAGCCCAGCGACCGCTGCCGGGCCGGGCATTTCCAGGCGCTGCAGGGCGGTGCCGTCCACGCTGGCCGCCAGCACAACATGGCGTGGGCCGACCGACTGCAGCACCGTGCCTTCGTCGATCCGGCTGCCCACGCGATAGGGCCTGGCCGGTTTTCCGTCGACCGCGAGCAGCGCTGCGCCGCCGCGCCCCTGCGTCACCACGCCAATCAGGGAAAAACGGCTGGAGATCAAGACTGCGGAAGAACTAACTGCTACCGATTTTGCAGCACCAAGAAACCGGGCGATGGCGGTCTGGCGTGCCAAGGCATCGCCTGCGGACGCCAGCGCCACGGTTTCAGGCACAAAAACCGCTGGACCCGGGCCGCTCGCGCGCAGCCCCCAATAAACCGCGCTGGCTGCGGCCAAGGCCCAAAGTAGCGCTGTGATCAGGCGCAGTGTCCATTTGCTTTGCATCCCTGGATTATGATTGAAAGATGCAACTCCCAAGTTCCACCGATTACTCCGGTCTTTCCATTACATCCCTCAAAGCATGGCGCCTGACATCACGTTTGAAGCGCCTCTCGCAGCATGCTCAGCGGGGTTTTACACTGATTGAGCTCATGGTGGTGCTGGTCATCATCGGGGTGCTGGCCGCCCTGATCGTGCCCAATGTGCTTGATCGCGCCGACGACGCGCGAGTCACTGCCGCGCGCACCGATGTCAGCAATTTGATGCAGGCGCTCAAGCTGTACAAGCTGGACAACCAGCGGTATCCCACCGCCGAGCAGGGCCTGCAGGCGCTTGTGACCAAGCCAACGGTCGGTGCGACGCCGCCCAACTGGAAACCTTACCTGGAAAAGCTGCCCAACGACCCCTGGAGCCGGCCATACCTGTACCTCAACCCCGGCATCCAGGGCGAGATCGACGTCATGTCACTGGGCGCTGATGGCCAAGCAGGCGGAGAAGGCAAGAATGCCGATATCGGATCTTGGCAATAGTCTGGTGACACCAAAGCCCAGGCATCGCCGTCAATTTGGGTTCACGCTGCTGGAACTGCTGGTGGTCATCAGCATCATCGCCATCGCATCGGCCGGGGTAAGTTTTGCCATTCGCGACAGTTCTCAGACGGCGCTGGACCGCGAGGGAGAGCGGCTGGCCGCGCTGCTGGAGTCGGGCCGCGCGCTCTCGCGCACCAGCGGCAACGCGATGCGCTGGCGCGACACAGCGCAAGGCTTCCGCTTCGAGGGGCTCAACGCCGACAAGCTGCCCGCAAAATGGCTGAGCCCGCAAACGGCAGTTCAATGGGATGAGGGAACCAACCCGAGGGTGCTGACGCTCGGCCCGGAACCCATCATCGAGCCGCAGGCCATCACCCTGATGCAGGAAGGCCACAAGCGGCGCATTGCAACCGACGGCCTGCACCCCTTCGCGGTTCAGGCCGAGCCCTAATCCATGTTCCTATCCA
>DASUIO010000189.1:0-2806 GCA_036279755.1 Polaromonas sp.
GGAGAAATCCTTGGAAAGCAGCCCCAGTCGCTAGCTTTCAACACCGCAGACTGACGCCGAATGACGTTAAGAAGGGTTGAAAGCGATGCCACCATCCACCACCCCCTTCTTGCGACCAGGCCTTGACTCAGGCCTCGTGCAGGACCTTGGAAATCGATAGGCAGTCAGTCATGCTCAATATTTTCACGCTTGCCAACGGGCGTCTCTTCCAGGAAGAAATCGAGTCCCTGGAAGAACTCTCCAAATTCCAGCCCATCTGGGTCGATCTGGAGTCTCCTACCGTCGAAGAAAAACGCTGGATCAAGCAGTATTACGGTCTGTCGATCCCCGAAGATGCGATGGACGAGGATATTGAGGAGTCCGCTCGCTTTTACGAAGAAGACAACGGTGAGCTGCACATCCGCTCCGACTTTCTGGTCGCCGACGAGGACGAGCCGCGCACGGTGCGCGTCGCCTTCATCCTGAACCTGGTAAACGACGACCTGAAAAGCAAGGGCGTGCTGTTCTCGATTCACGATGAAGACGTGCCCGTGTTCAGGCTGTTGCGCATGCGCGCCCGCCGTGCGCCCGGGCTGATTGAAGACGCCAAGGAAGTGCTGCTCAAGCTGTTTGATGCCGATGCCGAGTATTCGGCCGACACGCTCGAGGGCATTTACATCGATCTTGAAAAAGTCAGTACCAAAGTGCTTTCGGGCGACGTCACCGACGCGATGGCCGGTGAGGTGCTAGGCGCCATCGCCCACCATGAAGACATGAGCGGCCGCATTCGCAGGAACGCGATGGACACGCGGCGCGCAGTCAGCTTCATGATGCGCAGCAAGATGCTCAATGCCGAGCAGTTCGAGGAGGCGCGGCAAATTCTGCGCGACATCGACTCGCTCGACTCGCACACCGCCTTTCTGTTTGACAAGATCAACTTCCTGATGGACGCCACGGTTGGTTTCATCAACATCAACCAGAACAAGATCATCAAGATTTTCTCGGTGGCCAGCGTTGCGCTGCTGCCGCCCACGCTGATTGCCAGCGTGTACGGCATGAACTTCAAGCTCATGCCCGAGCTTGACTGGGCGCTGGGCTACCCTTATGCCCTGGGGCTGATGGCTGCGAGCGCCGTGCTGCCGATGTGGTACTTCAGGAAGCGCGGCTGGTTGAAATAGGGCCCCCACGCTTTTCACTGCGTGTAATGCGCTGCCCCCCGAGGGGGCTGAACTTGCTCGGGGCGGCCCTTCGCGGCGTTCATTGGCCCCCACGCATACCGCCGAGTGACGCGCTGTGCTGCCATGCCGAATGAACAAGAAACTCACAGTCAATAACGCGACCTTATGCAAGGGTCGAAAGCGGCTATTTTATTTATAGCGAAAGAAGAAGCCGCTCAATAATCGCATGCGCGTAACGGCTGGCCACTTCGTCGATAAAGCGCTGGAAATCGACGTGAGCGCTGTCATCTGCGCGGTCTGAAATGGTACGCACGGCGGCAAACGGCACGCCGTAGTCCAGACAGACTTGCGCCACGGCGGCCCCCTCCATCTCGACTGCCAGCACCTCATGCCCGGCACCCGCCAACACAGCCAGCAGCGCGCGAGATTCATCGGCCCCCGAAACAAAACGGTCACCACTGGCAATCAGGCCCTGGTGAACGCGGGCTCCGGGAAACCGGTGAGTCGCCAGACATTCCTGTCCCTTGGCGTGTTCACTTTCCAGCGCCCGGCAGGCTGCCTGAAAAAGCAGGGTCGTCAAGACCGCATCACTGTCAAATCGGGCTTTGCGGTAAAACGGCACTTCGTAACGCGGGAACAGCGGCGAGACATCCAGGTCATGCTGCATAAAATCCGTGGCAACCACGACATCGCCCACTTTCACCCCCGCGCCCATCCCCCCCGCCACTCCCGTGAATACCATTCGTCGCACACCAAAGCGCTCGATCAGCGCCGTTGCGGTGGTAGCGGCTGCGACCTTGCCAATTCTTGACAATGCGAGCACTACAGGCTGGCCATGCAATTCACCCTGCCAGAACTCGCGTCCGGCATGGCTGAGCTTGCGCGGGTGCTGCAGCAGTTCCATGAGGCCGTGCTGTTCCTGGGGAAGGGCGCTGAGGATGGCGGTGGGCATGACGGTAGAAATTGCGGTATCTGGCATGCGCCGATTTTGCACACAAAGCGCTTGGCCAAACCGGGCAGCAAAAAAATGGCGACTCGCGCCGCCCCTGAACAACCTTTGCAGGCTCACTTCCTTCGGCATAATAAGCCCTGCTATCAGGGGAATTGTCAGCCTTCGTTGAAAGAAGCGATGCTTTGCCTCACTTCTTGTCGCGCAGCTCGCGGCGCAGGATTTTTCCGACGGGGGTCTTGGGTAACTCGGTGCGGAACTCCACCACCTTGGGCTGCTTGTAACCGGTGAGGTTGGCCTTGCAATACTCGTGCACCCGGGCTTCGGTCAGGTCCGGGTTTTTCTTGACGATCACCAGTTTCACGGCTTCACCGGACTTTTCGTCGGCCACGCCCACGCAGGCGCATTCCAGCACGCCATCCAGCTTGGCGACCACCTCTTCGACCTCGTTGGGATAAACATTGAAACCGCTGACCAGAATCATGTCTTTCTTGCGGTCAACGATCTTGAAGAAGCCGTTTTCGTCCTGCACGCCGATATCGCCCGATTTGAAATAGCCATCGGGCGTCATGACTTTGGCGGTTTCGTCGGGACGCTGCCAGTAGCCGGCCATGACCTGCGGCCCCTTGACCAGGATTTCCCCCGGCACGCCCACGGGCACTTCCTGGCCGTTGTCGTCCACACACTTCAGGTAGGTGCT
>DASUIO010000190.1:0-2157 GCA_036279755.1 Polaromonas sp.
TGTGGCCGTGACCGGCGCCGACCTGTCGACCGACGCCCTGGCCGTGGCCCACATCAACGTCGAGCGCCATGGCCTGCAAGACCGCGTCAAGCTGGTCGAATCCGATGGCCTGAGCGCCTGCCCCGGCCCCTACGACCTCATCCTCTGCAACCCGCCCTACGTCAACGCGCAGAGCATGGCGGAGTTGCCCGCCGAGTTCCGCGCCGAACCCGAACTGGCCCTGGCCGGCGGCAGCGACGGCATGGACTTCGTGCGTGCCCTGCTGCGCGACGCACCTTCGCGCCTGTCCCCCCACGGCGTGCTGGTGCTGGAAATTGGCCACGAGCGCACGTACTTTGAAGCCGCCTTTCCCCAACTGCAGCCGGTCTGGCTGAGCACCAGTGCGGGGGATGATCAGGTGCTGCTCTTGACCGCAGAAGCGCTGAGAGGCTGAGCGTCTTCAGCGCCTCAGCAAAGCGGCACCGGTTCACGGGGGCATGTCAGGGATTTCATGAAAACACGCCACTGGTTTTGGGGCGCCGCGTTGTTTGCAGCAATCATCCTCACCGTCATCGGTGCACTCAAAGGTGCGAGCGTATGGATAGGGATCGCCACGACCATTGAATTGTTGGTTTCCATCGCGACCGGGAAAAGTGACAACGTATAGCGGCATGGGCAACACTTCTGTCTCAGCTGTGCGGTTGCACCTCAACAATGGACGTCTCTACATGGCGAAATACCTGATCTCTTTTCCCAGCGCCGCGATGATGGCCGCAGCGAGCGAACTGGCGTCGATTGGTGATGCCGCGCGTGCTGTGATTGAGGACGCCAAAGAGGCGGGGGTTTACGTTTTCGGAGGAGGCATCGACGAAAGTACCCCACCTGTGTTGGTGTCGGCCGATGGCTCGGTGGCCATGGGTGGCTTCCCGTGGGCACCGGCGCTGAATGGCGGCTTCACCGTGTTGGAATTGCCATCGCGCGACGAGGCCGTTGCCTGGGCGGCGCGCCTGGCCCGGGCTTGCCGATGCGCGCAAGAATTGCGGGTTTTCGGGTTTGATCCACAGTCCTGAACACAGCAGCGCCCCCATATGAAGACGACCAGCATTCGAACTGCCACACTGAGCGACCTGGACGTGGTTGCACCGCTTTTTGACGCCTACCGGCAGTTTTATGAACAGGCGCCAGACCTGGCTTTGGCGCAGCGCTTCATTTCAGATCGTATGAACCGCAAGGAGTCGGTGATTCTTTTGGCGTCAAACCCGGCTGGGCAAGCCGTCGGGTTCTGTCAGCTGTACCCCATTTTTTGTTCCATTGAAGCCCAGCCCATCTACTCGCTGTCTGATTTGTACGTCGTGCCAGCGGCCAGGCGCACCGGTACGGGGCGGGCGCTGCTGAAGGCTGCGCAGCGGTATGCGTCCGAGCACGGGCGCGTGAAGATGGAGCTCACCACCGCGCGATCCAACCACGCGGCTCAGGCGGCTTACGAATCGCTGGGGTGGGTAAGGGATGAGGTGTATGTCGCCTACAGCAAGCGCGTTGACGCCCGACACAACGCCTGACCTTTGGGTTATTCACGACCGCAGTGCCACCCGAACAAACCCCGATCCGCCCCCGGCCAGCCCGCGTCCTGACGTTGGCATTTCTCGCCGTGATTGGCTGTTCGGGCTACGTCGCCGGCACACTCTTTTTCGCGCGCTGCGAGGGCTTCGGTTGCACCTACCTGGGCATGGCCTGGTTGTTTTGGCTGACGGTTTTGTGCCTGCCAGCGACCGTCCTGGGCTATTTTGCCCAGCGATCGCGGGGTGTTTCTGCCCGCTGTGCCCGCGTCCTGTGGGTCATCTGGTGCACACACAATTTGCTGTCGGTGGGTTTGCTGGCATGGTGGCTGCTTCATCGAATGTGAACACCCAGGCACCCTGCGGCACAATCGAGGCTTCGCATGCCGCCCGTTCCGGGCGCCCTGCTTCCCACTGACCTGCTTCAAGTCTCCGGCCGCACCTGTGGTGCGGTCTCGTTTTTTTCATGATCCAACTCAAGAACGTCACGCTGCGCCGTGGCACCAAGGTCGTGCTCGACAGCGCGTCGGCCACCCTCAACCCGGGCGAGAAAGTGGGCCTGGTGGGCCGCAACGGTGCGGGCAAGTCCAGCCTGTTTGCCTTGCTCACCGGCGTGCTGCAC
>DASUIO010000191.1:0-6530 GCA_036279755.1 Polaromonas sp.
CGGCATCATGCAATTTACCGATGTCGCCCAGAATTTCCGCTACAAGAGCGTCTCGAACTGTTCTCGCCGATCCAGGTTTGACCAGCCCTGCCGAATTGGACTGACCAGGTTCAACCGATCGGAGAGGCTTGATTTGAAAGCGATATTCGCGCACTCAAGGTGGTCAGCAATTTCCGGCACAGGTGGTCAAATCTGGATCGGCATCAACACCGTACGCCGAAGATCGCGCAAAATACCTGCATGCCTTACCAAACACCCATCAAGACACTCGTCCTCGCCACCCTTGCCTTCCTGACTGCCGCCACAGCGCCGGTGGTGCAGGCCCAGGGCAAGCCCATCCGTCTGATCGTGCCCTATGCGGCGGGCGGTCCGCTGGACGTCACGGCCCGTGCCCTGGCCGAGCGCGTCAGGGACACGCTGGGAACCGTCATCATTGAAAACAAGCCCGGCGCGGGCGGCAACATCGGCGCCGATGCCGTGGCCAAAGCCGCGCCTGACGGTCTGACCATCGGCATCGCCGCCACCGCCACCCATGCCGTCAACCCCTGGCTCTACGCCAAGATGCCGTACAACGCCGCCACCGACTTCGCCCCCATCACCCAGATGGTGCGGGTGCCCAACGTGCTGGTCATGAACGCCGAGACCGCCGGGCGCCTGAAGATCAACAGCGTGAGCGACCTGATTGCCTACGCCAAGGCCAACCCGGCCAAGCTCAACTACGGCAGTGGCGGCAACGGCAGCGCTGGCCACCTGGCGGGCGAGCTGTTCAAGAAAGAGGCCGGGATTTTCGCCGTGCACATTCCTTACAACGGCGGCAACCCGGCGCAACTCGCCCTGTTGAGTGGCCAGGTGGATTTCAACTTTGACAACCTGGCCACCGCCGCACCCAACATCCGCTCGGGCAAACTCAAGGCGATTGCAGTGACCACATTGAAGGGTGTCAGCGCCTTGCCCGGCACACCGCCGGTGGCAGACACACTGAAGGGGTTTGCCATCGACACCTGGTGGGGTCTGGTGGCGCCTGCGGCCACCCCCAAAGACGTGGTGGCCCGACTCAATCAGGCCTTCGTAGCCGCGCTCAACGCGCCAGAAACCAAAACCCGTTTCGCCACCCTGCTGGCCGAGCCCGTGCCCACCACACCGGAAGCATTTGGCACGCTCATGACAAGCGAGCGAGCCAAGTACCAGACGCTGGTAAAGGAGTCGGGTGCGCGGGTGGACTGATACCGGTGCGCAGTGATCCGTTCAAGCCGGACAGCAGAAATTGCCAACTCAAGCCAGCTTCAGGCCCCTACCTGAATTGGAAAATGCTGTCGGAAACCGGCCGACATCATTCGATCTTTATGCCGGCAACGCTCACGACTTTTGCCCATCTGACCATATCACTTTTGATCAGGGCCGAGACCTCATCCGGTGTACTCCCTTGCAGTACGGCACCCTGCGCGGCAAGGCGCTGACGCACATCCGGTGCGGCCAGCGCTTTTGCAACATGCCCATTGAGCAGCAAAATGATGTCTTTGGGTGTACCAGCGGGCGCCATCATTGCGAACCAGTTGGCAGCGTCGAAACCAGCCACTCCGCCTTCGGAGATGGTCGGGATATCCGGAGCGAATGGCAGACGCTTGGGACCGACGACGCCCAGAGCCTTCAGCTGGCCATTCCTGACCATCGGCAGGGATGAAGTGACGCTGTCAAAAAACAGCGAAACATTGCCTGCCAGCAGATCATTCATGGCATTGCTGCTGCCCTTGTACGGGATGTGCACCAAGTCCACTCCTGCCGCGTCCTTGAACAACTCCAGTTCCATGTGGGACAGCGTGCCGTTGCCCTGCGAAGCCGCATTGAGCTTGCCGGGCTTGGACTTCGCCAGGACGATCAATTCCTTGACCGTATTGGCCGGCACGGAAGGATGCGCCACCAGCATGTGGGGCACATGGCCGACGAGCGATATCGGCGCAAAACTCTTGGCCGGGTCAAAGGAAAGCTTCTTGTAGAGATTGGCTGCAATGGTGATCGAACCCGATGCCAGCAACAGGGTATAGCCATCGGGAGCCGCCTTGGCGACTGCATCCGCACCGATGGTACTGCCCGCACCGGGCCGGTTTTCAACCACCACTTGCTGGCCGAGTGATTCGGACAATTTCTGCGCGATGGCACGTCCCAGCACATCGGTTGCACCAGCCGGCGGGAATGGAATGATCAGCTTGATCGGCTTGGTTGGATATTGCTGTGCCAGCACAACCGTTGATACGGCGCATAGCGAAATCGCGGCAACCAGATGAGTAAGTAACTTCACTGAATTTTCCTTATAAGTAGGATGAAGGGGATATGGTTGTATTGAATACGGCGTGACGGGCTCGGGCATCAGTTCGGCAGAGGGGCGCGATGTGGCATGGTCAGATAGCCGCAGGGGGGCTATTTTCGGTGGCGAGAATCTTGTCGATGCGTTTGCCGTCCAGATCAAGAACCTCAAAGCGCCAGCCCGCGCACTCAACCTGTTCGCCGGTTCTTAACAGGCGGCCCGAAACACTTTGCAGCAGGCCCGCCACGGTGTAGTACCGTCCCCTGTCCTCTTCCGGCAGCTCCCGGATGTTGAGCCGGGCCTTGAGTTCGGACACCGGCATGACGCCGTCAATCAGCCAGCTACCGTCCTCGCGCTGGATCGCCCAGGCATCAATCTGTGCGCTGGGCTGCAACTCTCCGGTGATGGCCTCCAGCATGTCCAGCGGTGTCATCAGCCCTTGCACCACGCCGTATTCATCGACCACAAACACAATGCGGGTGGACTGGGCGCGAAACTGTTCGAGCAGTTCCATGCCGGTGAGTGTTTCGGGTACAAATACGGCTGGAACGGCATATTCGCTAATACGGTCAGTGACCGATGGCGTTGCCCCGGCGTCCGGGCCTGCGGGAGCCGGCTGAATCCGCCCGCGCAAGGCGAGCAGCTTGGCCACATTGACCACGCCCACGACATCGTCCAGGCTGCCCCGGCACACCGGGTACCAGGAGTGGCCGGTGGCACCTGCCTTGTCAATGGCCTGGGCCACCGTATCGGACGCGTCGAGCCATTCGATATCGGAGCGCGGCAGCATCAGCGACGTCAACAAGCGGTCGTCGAGCAAAAACACGTTTTGCACCATCCGGTGCTCGTGCTCTTCAATGAGGCCGGCGTCGACTCCTTCCTCGAGACTGGCGGCAATCTCCTCTTCGGTCACACCCCGTCCGGCCGTGACATCCACGCGCAACAGTTTGAGCACGGCATGAGTACTGATGGAAAGCAGTTTGACAAAAGGCTTGGCACCACTGGCCACCCACATCATGGGCCGCGACACCAGCCGCGCGACTGTCTCAGGGTAGAGCTGCCCGATTCGCTTGGGTACCAGTTCGCCAAACACAATGGTGACATAGGTAATCACCGTCACCACGAGCGCTGTAGCGGAAATGTCAGCGGCACGATGCGGCGCCCCAAAGTTTTGTATCCAGACTGACACGCTGCCGCTAAAAGCCGCCTCGCCAATAATACCGTTCAGCATGCCAATGGAGGTAATACCCACCTGCACCGACGACAAAAACTGCGTGGGGTTGTCCAGCAGGCCCAAGGCCGCTTGCGCGCCTTTATCCCCCGATTCGGCCATGGCTGTCAGCCGGGCTTTTCGGCTGGAAGCGAGGGCCAGCTCGGACATGGCAAAGATGCCATTGAGCAGGGTCAAAAAAACAATGAGCAGGAAGTCCATGAATCCGGGGGCAGAATAAACACCATGTCACTTTACTGCATCGGCGACCTGCAGGGTTGCAACGCGCCATTTCAGCGTCTGCTGGAGAAGATAGATTTTTCACCCAGCCGCGACACCTTATACCTTTTGGGCGACCTGGTGAACCGTGGGCCCGACTCGCTGGGGGTGCTGCGCAGTCTGACGGCGCTGGGCGACGCGGCGCAGTGTCTGCTCGGCAACCACGACCTGCACCTGCTGGCGCTATGGCAAGGCGTGCGCAAATCGGGTCGCCATGATACCGTGCAAAACGTGTTGCAGGCGCCGGACAGCCAGGCGCTGCTGGACTGGCTGCGGCATCGCGCCATGGCCCTCCATGGCCACGGCTGGCTGATGGTCCATGCGGGCGTACTGCCCCAGTGGACTGTGGCCCAAACCTTGGTGCTGGCCGCCGAGGTGGAGCAGGCGCTGCGGGGCCCTGACCTGAAAGGTTTTTTGAGCGCCATGTACGGCAACACGCCCTGCCGGTGGCATGACGGACTGGAAGGTTCCGACAGGCTCAGAGTGATTGTGAATGCGCTGACGCGCCTGCGGTTTTGCACGCATGAGGGCGTGATGGAGTTCACCAGCAGCGAAGGCGTCAGCGGCGCGCCTTTGGGTTACATGCCGTGGTTTGAAGTGCCAGGACGGGCGACCCAAGGCACACCCATGGCTTTTGGGCATTGGTCCACCCTGGCCGCAGACGCGAGAACGACCACAGGCTTGCGGCACAACGCCTTGCCGTTGGACACCGGCTGCGTTTGGGGCGGTTGCCTGACTGCTGCCAGGCTGGGGCCCGTGGCAGGCGAGTTTGAGCTGATTCAGGTGAAGTGCGAACAGGCGCAACAACCCGGGAAACCGCGCGCGGCGGGCTGACAGCCCTTGCGCTGATCCGGCGTAACTGCTCGGGTCTTCTAACTTCACGCATGCCTTTACTTACTTGGTAGCGGGTTGACTTTGCCTGGTCGGGCTGGCCGGGGGTAGCCCGACCAGGCAAAGTCAACCCGCTACTAAATCAATAGCAAATTTCGCTTGTATCGATTGGGCTACCGCCATTTTCAATCGTCAATTGAAACTAGCCAGGATGTCAAGAGTTGCGTTAGCCCACAGGCCTGCAAGCCGACAGCAACGGGATTCAGGAAGCAGCGTGCGCTGAGTCGTTACGATCCGGCTTACGACAACTGGACCGATGGGGGCGCTCCGGTCTTGGTGCCAGCCAGAGCTGCGCTGGCGGCGGCTTGATCCGACCAAGCGCGCGCCATGCTGGCCGACAGCAGCAGCACGGCGGATGAGAAATAAATCCACATCAATATCACCACCAGCGAACCCGCCGCACCGTAGGCCGACACCACCGCTGCGGTGGACAGGTAAATGGCCATCAGGTACTTGCCGACTTCAAACAGAACGGCCCCGGCGGCTGAGCCCATGACGAGATAGCGCATGGCGGGTTTCGGGCCTTTGCTCATTTTCATGAGGGCCACAAACAATGCGACGCTAAAACCGAACAGCACGAGCTCATTGATGACCCAGGCGATTCTTTCGAAGGGTAGATAGGTGCCCGCCCAGCCCGACAGCAGGCTTAAAAAAGTGGAAATCACGAGCGACACCAGCAGCAAAAAGCCCAGGGCCAGGATGTAAGCGACACCACGCAGCCGCAGGGAGGCGCCGTACCACCACTTCTGTCGCGGCACCTGACCGCTGCCCTGCCGCCAGAGGCGCTCAAACGCATCCTGCAGCTCGGCAAACACGCCGGTCGCCCCAAAGAGCAGCAGCGCAAACGCGAACAGGGAGGCGGTGATGCCCTCGGAAGGTTTCTGTGCGCTGGACAACGCCTGCTCAACGACCCGCGCGCCTTGCTCGCCGATCACACCGCGGATTTGCTCGACCAGGCTGGCTTCGATATAGCTGCGCTCCAGCCACCAGCCCAGCACCGCCACCAGCAATACCAGCAAGGGGGCCAGACTGAGAATGCCATAGAAGGACATCGCCGCGCTCATGCGCAGGCCATCGGCGTCTATCCACTGGTCGATGGCGCGCCACAAGGGCCGGTAAATTCTCTGGAGGACGGAAAGCCCCGAGGCCAACAAGGCGTGGAAGCGCTGGGCAAGTTTGGCCATCATTCGGCCAGCTTAGGAGAACTGCACACCGCCCGGAATCAGACGGGCCCGCCAATATCCGTAGGTGCGGGCCGACGGCGAGTGCCGGAGCGAACAAGCCTGGAAAAGAAACCGCTTTAACTACCGGTTTTGAACAGCGCAGCGATTTTTTTCTTGGGCTTGATATTTGCCGACACACCGCTGCCCGAAGGGCTGGCCTTGGCGCCAGCTTCCCAGGCCGGCTGCGTTTGCACAGGGGCGCTGGGCTCGTAGGGCTGGTCAAAAAACGGATCACGCGACGCGGCGGGCTGGCGATGCGGCGTGTACTCGCGGCGCTCTCGCGGCGCACGTTGCTCGCGCGGGAAACGCGGCTCGCGTGATTCAAGCGCAACGCCACCTTCTTCGCTGGAGCCTTCACCTTCGCGGTACATGCGGCGGCCATCATTGATGCGACCCTGCGCGCTGATGCGCGGACGGTCTTCTTCAAACTCGATGGGCTCCAGCTCGATTTTGGTGTTTAACAGCTTTTCAATGTCAGTCACCAGACGGGTATCACTGCTGGCGACAAAGCTCACGGCCAGCCCCGCTGCCCCGGCCCGGCCAGTGCGGCCAATGCGGTGCACATAGTCTTCGGCGTTGAAGGGCACGTCGAAGTTGAACACCGCCGGCACATCCTTGATGTCCA
>DASUIO010000192.1:0-5976 GCA_036279755.1 Polaromonas sp.
CGAAATCGAGGTTGAGCTCACGCGCACCGCGCCCATGGCGCAAGCGATCCATTCTTCCGGCACATCGCCCCGGGCCGAAATGAGATCGCCGTTTTTGTAGCGTTTGACGTAGGCGCATCGAAGGATGTCGTGTCTCAGGGATGGGGACAGGGATGAAAACCAGCGGCCGCTGTTAATGGCCTCTCTTTCAGCTATCGTAAGAATAGGATCGTCCATGGCCTGTCTTTTGAGTGACTAAGAAAGCGCCCATTGTCGCTTGCGGGACGCGCCCCGGCGCCACCCGCCTGTGTCGCATCAGTGTCGTGCATGAATCGCTCCGTACCGCACCGGCCCCAGCTTCCCTAGCGATACTGCGGCGTGCGTTTTTGCAAAAACGCGTCAATGCCCTCGCCACCATTGGCATGATGCAGGTTGCGAACGAAGTGATCGCGTTCACTGTCCAACTGCTGGCTCAGCGTGCTCACAGGCGCCTCGTTGACGAGTTCCTTGATGCTGGCCAGCGCATTGGGTGCGCGCGCATTGAGTTGCCCGGCCAGTTGCAGGGCTTGGGTGAGGGCATCGCCCGGGGCAGTGACGCGGTTCACCAGGCCCAGGTCATGCAGCCGCTTGGCGCTGATGCGCTCGCCGCACATGAGAAGCTCGCTGGCCAGGGCGCGAGGCAAGGTGCGCGCCAGGCTCCAGCTGCCACCGCCGTCGGGTGACAGAGCCACGGTGCTGTAGGACATCGCAAACACGGCATTGTCGGCAGTCACCACAAAATCGCAGGCCAATGCCAGCGAAAAACCAGCGCCGACCGCGGCGCCCTCGACGGCGGCAATGACCGGTTTGGGATAGGTGCGGATCGAGTCAATCCAGTTGTGCAGGCCTTCGATGCTTTGGGCCTGCACCTCAGGCGCTTCGTGCCGGTTGGCTTGCAGCCGCTGCAGGTTGCCCCCGGCGCAAAACATGGCGCCTTCACCAGTGATCACCACACTGCGGATGTCGCGGCTGTTCTCGGCTGCGTTGAGGGCTTCAATGCCTGCGGCGTAAATTTCGGGCCCGAGTGCATTTTTGAAATCGGGGTTGCTCAGCGTCAAGATGAGGGTGTGGTCCTCGCTGGTACTTTTCAATGCGCCGCGCATGCTAGCTTTCCTCGTGCATCAGGCTCAGGCCGATGGCACCACGGCGACGCAGCCACGGGGAAGGGCGGTAGCGCTGATCGCCATAGACGGTTTGCATGTTGAACAGCACTTCCAGAATGTTGGTGGGACCATAACGGTTGCCCATGGCCAGCGGGCCCAAGGGGTAACCCAGTCCCAGTGTCACGGCGGTTTCCAGGTCTTTCGGGTTGCAGATGCCCTGTTGGCAGATGTCGCTGGCAATGTTGACGATGGTGGCGACGACGCGCTGCGTGACAAATCCGCCGCTATCCCTGATCACGCTGACGGCCTTGCCATCCCGAGCGAACAAGGCATGGGCAGCATTGCGCATGTCGGCGCGTGTCGCCGGATTGGTGGCCAACACGCGCCGCCGGGTATCGACGTCATCTATCAGCATGTCGATGCCCAGCGTGCGCGCCGGGTCAAGCCGTTCGACCACGGCGACCGTGGTGATGTCAAAACCCAAAGGCGCGACCAGCGTCAAAGCCTGCGGCGACGCGGAGGGGCCGGTTTCGATTTGGGCACCGAGGTTTTTAAGTAATTGCAGTAGTTCCGAGCGCCGGGAGGCTCGGGGTGATACCCAAACCGGCGGCATTTCAGCAACAATTGGAACGGGTGCTTCGGCGGGAATCTGGCCGATGCCATCGACATAGCGGTAGAAGCCTTCCCCGGTTTTACGGCCCAGCATGCCGCCCGCCAGACGCTGCGCCGTAATCACGCTCGGCCGGTAGCGGTCTTCTTCGTAATACTGATGGTAAATCGACTCCATGACCGGATGCGAAACATCCAGTGCGGTCAGGTCCATCAGCTCGAAAGGACCGAGTTTGAAGCCCGCCTGGTCGCGAAGAATCCGGTCTATGGTGGCGAAATCGGTGATGCCTTCGCTCACAATGCGCAGTGCTTCGGTGCCATAGCCCCGCCCGGCATGGTTGACGATGAAGCCGGGAGTGTCCTGCGCCTGCACGGGCGTGTGTCCCATCTGGCGGGCATATTGGCCCAAGTCGCTGCAAACGGCCGCACTGGTTCTCAGGCCGGCAATGACTTCAACCACCTTCATGAGCGGAACGGGGTTGAAAAAATGATAGCCGGCCAGGCGCTCCGGATGCTTCAGCGCCGCGGCCATGGCGGTGATGGACAGCGACGAGGTATTGCTCGCCAGCGCGGTGCGCTCGGAAACAACAGCCTCGAGTTCGGCGAACAGGGTTTTCTTGATGTCCAGACGCTCCACAATGGCTTCAACGACCAGATCGCAGTCCGCCAGATCGGCCAGAGCGCTGGTTATCAGGAGCCGGGCCTTGTATTCCGTCGCTGTGGTGGCCTCCAGACGGCCCTTTTCTACCAGTCTGTCCCATTGCGCGTAGATCGCCTCACGGGCCTTTTCCGCCGCACCGGCCTGCGCGTCCATCAATTTAACCAGGCTTCCTGCTTGCGCTGCAATCTGGGCGATACCTCGGCCCATGGCTCCCGCGCCAACAATTCCCACGCTTTTGTAAATTACTGTCATCTCTGAATTATGGCCGAGCCTGTTTGGCGGCTGGGCTACGGCAGAATCTGCGAACCCCATGAAAGTAGCCGCAATGCGACCGGACCCGGACCAATTCCGCAGTAGACGAGACCGCGGTACCTGACCAAGAATCCATCTTTTTTATTGAGCCATCAAGCTGGCCACTCCACGCTAGCGTCGTACTTGCAACGCGCCTGGATTGACAATGTTGGTGGGCGTGCCCTTGATGAAGTTGACAACGTTGTCAAATGCCGACCCAAAATACAGTTCGTAGCTGTCCTGCTCGACGTAGCCGATGTGCGGCGTGCAGATGCAGTTCTCCAGCCGAAGCAGCGCGTGGCCCTGCAAAATGGGTTCTGATTCAAAGACGTCAACAGCCGCCATGCCTGGACGCCCCCGGTTGAGTGCTGCAATCAGCGCCTCTGGCTCGATCAGTTCGGCCCGCGAGGTATTGACGAGCAAGGCGCTAGGTTTCATGTGCGACAAATCTTCCAGCGTCACGATGCTGCGAGTTTCCTCATGAAGGCGCAGGTGCAGGCTGAGAACATCGCTTTGTCTGAAGAATTCGGCTTTGCTGGCGGCTATTTCAAAACCATCAGCCTGAGCCCGCTCGCGCGATGCTTCGCGGCCCCAAACGATCACCCGCATGCCAAACGCCCGGCCGTAGCCAGCGACGATTTGTCCGATCTTGCCGTAGCTCCAGATGCCCAGTGTCTTGCCTTTGAGTACCGAGCCAATGCAAAAATTGGGAGGCATGGAGGCTGATTTGAGGCCAGCCTGTTGCCAGGCACCATGCTTCAAATGCGCCACATACTGGGGAATTCGGCGCATGGCAGCCATGATGAGTGCCCAGGTCAGCTCGGCAGGCGCGGTAGGCGACCCGATGCCTTCGGCAACCGCAATTCCGCGTTCTGTGCATGCCGCAACGTCCACATGGCTGCCAACACGACCGGTTTGGGCAATCAGCTTGAGTTTGGGCAGTTTCTCAAGCACCTGCCGATTCAGCTGGGTTCGTTCGCGAATCAGCACAATCACGTCGGCGTCCTTGAGCCGGACCGACAGCTGGCCTATGCCTTTGACGGTATTGGTGTAGACCTTGGCGGAGTAGGCATCCAGTTTGGCCGCGCAGTTCAGTTTTCGCACGGCATCCTGATAGTCATCGAGGATCACAATATTCATGCCGGTATTGTGCCTGCAAGATTTTTTTATCCTTCGCGAGATCGCCACCTGAGGAAAGTCAACTTGTATCGGAAGGCAACGCGCTGATGCTCGCCTGGTTGCTTGGGCTCAGGACAGGCAACTCAGGGCACTCGCTGCCGTTGCCAAGAGATTTCCCGGTGAATTCACTGCACTGCAGTTTCGTGCTGGACCAAGCGTTCCAGTTCTGCGCAGACATCAGCCATGCGACCCGATATAACCATGCGGCCCGCGCAGGCCGGACTGACGGCCAAGTCAAATTCGCGTACAACCCTCAGGCGGCTGGGGCCGGGAGTTTTTGCACTTGCTTTAGCGGATTTGGCAGCAGCCGGGTGCCGCCGCATTGGGGTGGCACCCGTCGCAAAGGGGAGCGCCAACTGACTGGACGCCTCTTGGGCTGCAGTCGGTACGATGCGCTGTCCCGAAGCGCTTTGTGAGGGAATAAACCACGCCGCTACAGCCTGCACCGGCGCGAATAAAACTGACAAAATTGGCGAACGTGAAAAGTCGACGATTCCCATGATGAACTCCTGTTTGAGAGAGGTTTACACAGGCAGGATTTCGTACTGGCTGCGTTGCCAGTGGGGCCGTTGCATCAGGGTGTTGGCCACCTATGGCCAAACGCCCGCCACCTGTTGCGCGGCTGGAATAGGGGGTGGGCTATATCAGCATGCTGTTGCGAATCAGACCGACGGCCAGGCCTTCAAGTTCGAAAGGCTCGCCTGGCTCGACCACAATGGTTTTGAAATCGGGATTTTCGGGCAGTAGTTCGATCAGATCCCTGGTGCGGCGAAAGCGCTTGACAGTCACCTCATCACCGATCCGGGCCACAACAATCTGGCCGTTTTTTGCTTCCCTGGCCTGTTTGACGGCGAGGAAATCGCCATCCATGATGCCGACATCGCGCATGCTCATGCCGCGCACCTTCAGCAGGTAATCAGGCTGCTGTTTAAACAGGCTGCTTTCAAAATAATAGGTCTGTTCCACATGTTCCTGCGCGAGAATCGGACTACCCGCGGCAACCCGCCCCACCAAAGGCAGGGCGAGTTGGGCCAAGCGGTGTAATGGCAGGGAAAACTGTTTGATTCGGGATTCATTGAGCGCGCGCAGGGTGTCGCTGCGCAGGCGTATGCCGCGCGAGGTGCCACTGACCAGTTCAATAACACCTTTGCGGGCCAAGGCCTGCAAATGCTCTTCAGCGGCATTGGCTGAGCGAAAGCCCAGTTCGGCTGCTATTTCGGCCCGGGTAGGCGGCGCGCCGGTGCTGGCGATGGCGCTCTGGATCAACTCCAGGATTTGTTGCTGGCGCGCCGTGAGCTTGGGATCTCCAGAGGGGGGAGGCGGGAAATCGTTGAGGATGCTCATGACCGGGATTCCTTGGTTTAGCAAGTCCGGGTAGGCTTTGGTCTACCCGGCGTAATATCTATTTGGTAACTGTTTTAATATCCAGTAGCTGTATTTTCATCCAGTTTTTGAAATATTTCAAGGTCACTTTTTATGAAGCGGCAAAACATTGTGATTTTGGGCACCGGCGGCACGATTGCCGGCCGGGCAGTCAGTACGTCGGACAACATCGGCTACACCGCTGCCCAAGTGGGCATTGATCAGCTGGTTGCGGCGATTCCTGCCGTGGGCGATGCTGGTCCTGTCCTGATCGAGCAGGTCGCGCAAATCGACAGCAAGGACATGAGCTTCACGGTCTGGGCGCAGCTTGCGGGGCGCGTCAATCACTTTCTGGCCCGGCCTGATGTCCAGGGCATTGTCATTACCCACGGCACCGACACACTGGAAGAAACCGCTTATTTTTTGCAGAGGGTGTGTCAGCCAGGCAAGCCGGTCGTGCTGACTTGCGCCATGCGCCCAGCAACAGCGCTGGCACCCGACGGCCCGCAAAACCTGCTCGATGCCCTAAGCGTAGCCCGCCAGCCGGGAGCCCAGGGCGTGGTGGCGGTTTGCGCGGGCACCATTCACAGCGCACTGGACGTGCAGAAAGTACACACTTACCAGCTGGACGCCTTCAGTTCGGGCGATGCGGGGCCGCTCGGCTATGTGGAAGAGGGCGCCATCAGATTATTGAGAAACTGGCCGTTAGCCATTGAAGGACGGGCGCAAGTAGCTATAAATCATATAGCAGAT